>JBGPKR010000027.1:0-30570 GCA_041486045.1 Chitinophagaceae bacterium
TCATTGTCTTCTTCCCAACGGCCATAGTGGAAAGGGGCCCATCCCCAGTCATAATCAGATACCCACATCCATTCATAATTATCCGTCCACACCCAATGTCCATTGGTACTATAGGGACGAAAATCAGGACCGGCATCCGGCACCCATACATAGCCATAATTCGGATAATCTATCCATTGGCCATAGGGGCTTAGTTCGTCATAAAATGTCTGGTAAGAAACATCATTCCGGTTGTTATAATCCTGCGCCGATGTTTTGTTTTGCAATGAACTGCCCAGCACTATTACCAGTGCCAACGCAGTAATTTTCAAGATGAGTTTCATGGATTACAAATTTTTTAAAATAAAATACATACAGAAAATTGTTTACTGCATCCTGCCTGTCTTGTTTGAAAAGAGACGAAGCAGGAGCAGGTTTCTTCATTTCCCTTACTTCCTTATGACGCTATAATTATGCCATACAGGTTGCATGAAAATCAACAGAATGAATTTTTAGCAAAACCTTGTGTCCTTGTTAAAAGAAAAGGCTGCTCTTTCGAACAGCCTTTCCCATGTGTACCCGGAATATTAACGGAATATGTTATTTCTTCACATTCACCGTAATGGTCGTTGCCAATTTACCGCCATAAGAACGATGCAGCCCATCCGCCATTTGCAAAGTCAGTTTATGTTTGCCGGGGGACAGCTTTAATTCATATTCGGTCTGACCTTTTCCAAAATGTATATGCGTTGAATCTTTTGGCACTATCGTACCTGCAGCCAGTGAATCTTCTGCATCGATAAATAAATGGTGATGACCTGTGCCCGCAAGCACCGGGCCTGCAGTATCCACTTTAATAACTTCCGTTCCCATCTCCATTTTAAATGGTGAACTGATCGTGGCACCATTTTTCAGGTTTTTGAAAACCACTTTTGCACCTTCGGGTACGGGTGGTAAGTCAGGAACATTGGCGCCGGGGCCAGGCATCTGGTGCATCGTGTCCATATTCATATTGTTCATAGCAGAATCTTCTTTCTTTTCTTTTTTATCAGAAGAATTATTACAGGCGGCAAACATGGCTATACATGCAAGCGGCAGGATGAATTTTATTTTCATAATATAATATTTTGCAATAAAGATACGTCTATTTGATTCTTTTTTTCACTACCACTCATCATCTCCTCATTCTCCGTAACTTTATTATCCTTCAATTATAATTCTATGGATCAGCAAATCATCAACCTGTACGATGAGTACACACACAAACCCCTTAGCAGAAATGAATTTCTCCGACGCCTTGCCCTGCTGGCCGGTGGCACTGCTGCAGCCATGACCCTGTTACCATTGCTGGAAGTGAACTATGCGAATGCGGCCGTTACCAGCCAGGAAGATCTGTTTACAGAACGGATCAGCTATCCCGGCATTAACGGTGATATGCAGGCCTATGTGGCAAGGCCAAAAGAAGAAAAAAAGTATACAGCCGTAGTGGTGATACATGAGAACCGCGGGCTGAATGCCCATATTGAAGATGTGACCCGCCGGGCAGCTAAGGCGGGATATCTTGCCATTGCCCCCAACGCATTGTCATCACTTGGCGGCACACCGGAGAATGAAGATGAAGCCCGAACAAAATTCCAGCAACTGAAAGCGGAAGACAACCTGCAGAATTTTATAAAAGTGTTTGATTATTTGCCAACAAGAAAAGACTGTAATGGAAAATTCGGCTGCGTGGGATTTTGCTGGGGCGGCGGCATGGCCAACAGCCTTGCAGTAAATGTACCTTCTTTAAAAGCAGCCGTTCCATTTTATGGCCGTCAGCCGGCGGCAGAAGATGTATCAAAAATAAAAGCAGCGCTTCAATTACATTATGGCGCTTTGGATGAAAGAGTAAATGCCGGCATACCTGCTTTTGAAGAGGCGCTGAAGAAAAATAATATCGTTTACGAATTATACATCTATGAAGGGGCAAATCATGCTTTTCACAATGATACTGCACCAACAAGATATAATGAAGCTGCTGCCAAACTGGCCTGGCAACGGACAATAGAATTTTTTGGCAAATACCTGAAGTAGTTTTTTACGCATGCACCTGAAGGACTATTACGGCATCCTGGAAATTGAAACGTCCGCCACACAGGCGGAGATCAAAAAAGCATTCCGGAAACTGGCGCATCAATACCATCCTGATAAAAACCAGCATGACCCTTACGCCAGCGCACAGTTTGCTGAAGTAAAAGAAGCATACGAAGTTCTCACCAATCCTGCCAAAAAAGAATATTACCTGCAGCAACGTTGGTACAACCAAAGTGCCGGTAAAAGAAAAACACAGGATATAATAACGCCTGTCACCATTTTAAAGCAGCTCCTGGAGTTGGATAAATTTGTATTCACACTCGACGTTCACCGGATGGATAAACAGGGATTGGCAGATTACATCAGTCATATTCTTTCAGGCAATATCATAGCCCAATTGCTTCCTTTTAATGAACCACATATAAATAAGGAGATCATCATCGTGGCTTTAAGGGCCATGGAGCCGCTGAAATTAAAGCAGGTGGCAGCTATTACTGCAAGATTATTAAAACTTGCCGCTGATGATGATACAGAAAGTAAAAAAAACATTGCTGAATTCCTGGCCCGGAAAAGACAAAAAGAAAAGGCTGAAAAATATCAGCCATTTATCCTTATTGTTATCGTCCTGGTCATTTGTCTCTTAATCTGGCTGATGGGGCGTTAATATTTTATCTTTGCCCCATGCACTATGTTTCTGTTGAGGGATTGACGAAGAGTTACGGCATTCAGCCATTGTTTCAAAGCATTTCATTTAATATAGAAGAAGGCGACAAGATTGCCCTGGTAGCCCGTAATGGAACCGGGAAATCCACTTTATTGAAAATACTGGCTGGCAAAGAAACAGCGGATGAAGGCAAAGTATGGATCAATAAAGATGTGGATGTGGTCCTGTTTGAACAGGACCCTACTTTTATTGAAGATAGGTCTGTAGTGGATAATATTTTCTTCCATGATCATCCAGTCATGAACGCCATTGCTGCCTACGAAGCCATCAGCGAAGAGGGGAATGCTGATAAACTGAATGCAGCCATTATCAAAATGGACGAACTGGGCGCCTGGGATTTTGATGCCAAAGTGAAACAGGTGCTGAATAAATTAAATATCCATCATCTCACCCAGCCGGTGAACAAGTTGAGCGGCGGGGAACGAAAAAGAGTGGCCCTGGCAAAAACACTTATTGATATCGGGTTTGAACATACACATGTTTTGCTTGTTATGGATGAACCCACCAACCACCTTGATGTGGAAATGGTGGAATGGCTTGAGCATTACCTTGCCAAAGAAAATGTCACCCTGTTGCTGGTGACCCACGACCGTTATTTCCTGGATACGGTTTGTGAAGAAATATGGGAGCTTGATGGCAGCAATTTGTTTGTGCATAAAGGGCATTATGAAAATTACCTGGAAAAAAAAGCAGCCAGGGTGGACAATGAAACAGCAACCATTGACAAAGCCAGGAATCTTTACCGCCGGGAACTGGAATGGATGAGGAAGCAACCCAAAGCAAGAACAACAAAAAGCAAGAGCCGCCAGGATAGTTTTTACGAGGTGGAGAAAATTGCCAAGCAAAAAATTGCCAACGAAGAGTTACAACTGGATATGAAGATGAACCGGCTCGGCGGAAAAGTAACTGAACTGAAAAAAGTATACAAAAGCTTTGGCGATAAAATAATCCTGAAAGGATTTGATTACACATTTAAAAAAGGAGAACGGATCGGGGTAGTTGGAAAAAATGGAGTGGGCAAATCAACTTTTACCAACATTTTACAGGGTATTGAAAAAGCAGACAGCGGAAAAATAAATATCGGCGACACGGTCATCTTTGGTAATTATTCGCAGCAGGGGCTGGATGTAAAAGAAGATATGAGGGTGATCGAGTATGTGAAAACGATGGCAGAAAGTTTTCCATTAGCCAGCGGTGGCTCCCTCAGCGCTGCACAATTTCTTCAATTGTTTTTATTTGACCCCGATAAACAATATACTTACCTGAACAGTTTAAGCGGCGGTGAAAAAAGAAGATTACTCCTGCTTTCCATTTTATTCCGCAATCCCAATTTCCTGATACTGGACGAACCCACCAATGACCTCGATCTTCCTACGCTGGGTGTATTGGAAAATTTTTTAAGTGAGTTTGCCGGTTGCATTATCATTGTATCCCACGACCGGTATTTTATGGACAGGCTGGTGAATCATTTATTTGTTTTTGAAGGCAATGGGGTCATAAGAGATTTTCCTGGAAATTATTCGCAATACAGGCAGGAGAAAATGAAGTCTGAGGCCAGAAGTCAGAAGTCTGAAGTCCGAAGTCCGAAACGAGAGCTACAAACAGAACAATCAGACCTCAGACTTCTGACCCAGGACCTCAAAAAAAAGCAGCTCTCCTATAAAGAGAAGAGAGAATTTGAACTGCTGGAAAAAGAACTGGCTGAATTAACAAAGGAAAAAGAAATCATTACGCAAAAGCTCAATAGTGGCACTACCCCTTATGAAGATTTACAGCAGGCTTCCCGGCGTATAGTTGAAGTAACCCGGTTGCTGGATGAAAAAGAACTCCGATGGCTTGAACTGAGTGAAGCTATTAAAAATTAACTTGGCAGGATATTTCGAAATATATAGCTTTAGTTATCATTCTCCCCGTACCCGGACTGACCAGTTAATCCCCTATTTAATTATTAACCAAACAAAATTGCATTTATGAAAAAGATCCTCATTCTCGCAGCAAGCTGCATGGTTCTTTTCGCCTGCAGCAACGACAAGAAAAATGAAACCAAAACAGGTGAAGCCACAAAGAGTTCAGATGGAGACAAAGACAAAACAGTACCGCAATCAGAATTTGCCGATGCCAAATACACTGAATGGGGCAAAAAACTGATCGCCCAGATGAGCAGCGGTGATATGGATGGATGGCTATCCAACTACGCCGATAATGCTGTTTATTTATGGTCAGCAGGTGACAGTCTTGCCGGTAAAACGGCCATTGACAAATACTGGAGGGACAGGAGAATGAATGTTATTGACTCCATTAGTTTCAGTAACGACATTTGGTTACCCATCAAAGTAAACACACCTCAAAGAGGCCCTGATGCAGCCGGGATATGGCTTTTAAGCTGGTACCAGGTGAATGTAAAGTATAAGAACGGCAAAAAATTGATGTTCTGGACACACCTGGATCATCATTTTGATGCGAATGATAAAATTGATCGCAGCATTCAATATATTGACAGGGCCCCGATCAATGCGGCATTAGGAAAATAAAAAATAAAGCATAATATTATAAAGCGGTATAAGAAATGATACCGCTTTTTTTCATGTCGTAAAGCGGAGAACATTAATTTTAACGACAAAATAGTTCCTGTTCTTTTCGGGGGCTTTGCTCATACTATTCAAAACCGGGTGTAAAATGAAACCTTTTTTATTTTCTTTTTTCCTTTTATTCATCTGCTGTGAATCATTTTACAGTTCAGCACAGATCGTAAACATTGAAAGCGCCCGTATGCAATCAGACACAGTGGGCTGGATGGGCAATATAGGAGCCGCTGTTTCCCTGACACAAAACACGGATAAGATCTTCCAGGCAAGTCTTGAAACCCATTTGCAGTATAAAACCAGCAACGACCAGGGGTTATGGCTGGTACTGGGCAATTTTGGTTTCTTAAAAATAGGCAGCAACCGTTTTGTTTCTGACGGGCTGGCCCATTTGCGTTACAACCGGAAAGTAAATGAGTGGCTGCGATGGGAATTTTTCGGGCAATACCAGAATAATGTCATCACGCAGATCGATTCAAGGATATTATTGGGCACCGGCCCCCGCTTTAAGCTCATCAAATTAAATATATTCCGCTTGTATGCCGCCAGTCTTTTTATGTATGAAAGGGAGAATGAAAGAACAAACCCTGTAATAAAACATAATGATCTCCGCAACAGCAGTTATTTATCTTTTACCTGGCTGCCCAGGGGAAATATCGAACTCATCAGCACTACCTATTTTCAACCTCTGTTAAAAAAATTAAGCGATTACCGGATTTTGAACCAGGTTAGTTTTAACCTGAAGGCCACACCCCATTTCGGGCTGTCATTAAAATGGAATTACCTGCATGATCGTTTTCCTGCGGGAACAGCTCCAAAGACCACCTATAATTTTGCTACCGGCATCACTTATGAATTATAAAAACTATTCTATCAGGTCAGCATAAGCTCTTGATGAATAATAACTATATTTTTTTGAATCCTTTTTTGTTCCGCACAACACCGAGTGAATAAAACCGTTCAACTCCACCTGCTGGGTATGGTAAATGCCCTGGTTCATATTTAGTTTAAAGTAAAATTGAACCCGACTATTTTCGCTTTTATATATGATAAGACTGTCTGTAATTGTTTGTGAAAATGAAAAATCCTTTTGCAGGTGAGATAACAACAAATGGCTGCGATACCATGTACCTCCTGTCGCTGAAACTACAGGCTTCCCGTTATATAATGCAATACTGTCATTATAAGCAAATACATTTAACGAAGCCCCTTTCACCTGCTGCAACCAGTTTTTGAATTTGGGATAATAGCTGCTGTCATAACCATAATCACTGTCAAGAAAGCTGATCCTTTTGATATACTCCGGGATCTGTTCCACCCCTGCCAGCCAACCAAAAATAAAACTACCGCCCCCGCTGTGCCCGTTGAGGTAAATAACCTTATGTTTTGCTCTTATCAATTCAGCCAGTGAATCAACCAGCCGGGGGATTTCTTTTTTAAAGCCAGGATGTTTTTGCTTCCATGATGGCCAGCTTTTGTAATTATTTTCCAGGTAAATGACCACAAAATTTTTATTGGGCAACTGCCGGCGGATAAACTTTGTCTGCGCCCTGATATGCTGGATATCAAAATGCCAGTCATCACCGGGCAGCATTTTCTTACCCATTGTTTGTTCAGTTGAATTTCCATTGGGCAAAGCAAAAAAAGTGATAATGGTCTTTTTATTTGCCAAAAAATCCATCGGCTTGTCAATAGTAATTTTTATATCCCCGTTACAATAAAATGAATCAATACGACCGGTGATTACCTGGCCATTAAGTGTGTGGCAAAACGAAAACAGGAAATATATAAGACTGAAAAGCCGGAACACAGGCATTTTTTTTAAAAGTAGAACCAATTTTTCAGTTATCAGGCGGAAATGAATCGTATTTTTCCGATACTCCATCTGTACGGATAATAAAACAGAAAATTAAAGAAGATTCATTTGCAAATAGAGATCCCAGGTTTTATCTTTGCACAGCATCCCTTTATTATTCCCCTATCCTTTCTGAATATCCGTTTCCCAGCTTCCTTGAAAACCTGGTTACTAAATCTATTTGAAAACTTAAAAATCAGGTTATGAAAAAAATTAGACTTAAGCTTAAAAGTGAAGATGTACAGGCAGGCTTGTTCATTACAGGCTTCCTTTTAGCCTTTGCCCTTCTTTTTATTTTCTTTTACAGCAATTAAAATTGATTCATCCCGAAAGTCAGGCAGGGTAATTTATAATCTTTGCCTGACTCTTTCCAGGACTAGATTAACATCAATTTTTTCCATGCATTTAAAATGCCCTAAAGGGCATTTTTTGTAACCGATCTTGGAACAGGGCCGGCACCAGAGTTTATTTGTCTGCAATATCACATCCGAAACCGGCGCATCGCCATAGTAAGGTATCATTCCAAAAGATGGAACGGTATTTCCCCACAACGAGATGATCGGTCTATTGAATGCGGCAGCAATATGCATCAGCCCCGTATCATTTGTGATCACGATCTTTGCTTTTTTGACTAGGTCAGCGCTTTCGTTGATGCGGAATTTGCCGCAGGCGTTATACACTTTTATGGGATCAACTTCTGCAATTTCATTTCCATTGCTTTCATCTTCTTTTCCCCCCAATAAGATGACCGGGTGATCCATCTTTTTGCAAAACTCTTTCCATTTATGAACCGGCCAGCGTTTGGTGCCATGTGCTGCGCCAATTACGCAGGCAATATAGCCGGCCGAATGTGAAGCAGGAATATCTTCCTTTTTAATTTCCTCATGTGGCGCAATAAAATAATTAAGCCCGGCGCCATCATTTTTTACCCCAAATGATTCCAGGGTTTCCAGGTAGCGGTCAACAATATGAAGTTTCGGCAGCATATTTATCTTAAAAGCTGTATAGATATACTTTTGAATGTTGAGTTTGTAAAAAGAAAATGATTTTTTTCTCAAGGCTCTCTTTACCCTGATCGTTTTTGTGTTATGGTGCAGGTCAATGATATAATCATAGTTTTCCGTTTTCAATTCCTCTATCATCAGTTCCCAGCTATGGGCCAGCACATGCAGTTTATCAATGTAAGGATTATGTTCAACAACGGAACGAAAAGAATTCTTTACCAAAAAATGTACTTCGGCATCAGGCACCTGTTTTTTTAAGCAACGGATGACAGGAGTGGTGAGAACTATATCTCCGATTGAAGAAAATCTGATAATGAGAAATTTCATGCTTTTAAAGTTAATAATCAATAATTATTAATTAATAATTATTGATTATTGGAGGTCGCAATCAGGGCAAAACCTCTTCAGTCTCTAAATAATCAAGGTCTTTATGATAAGTTTCTTCCGTAAAGTAAAAAGCAACCAGTGTGATCGTCATGACCACAATGCCGGTAATAATCCCGCTTTTGATCAAAGGCCATCCCAGGTTTCGCTGAAACAGGTTAAGGAACATCAGGTTGATCAATGGTAAAGCTCCCCTTACCATGTTGGGGATGGTCGTTGCTGCAGTCGCCCTGAGGTTGGTGCCAAATTGTTCTGCCCCCATGGTAATAAAAATAGCCCAGAACCCGGTACTGAAACCCAGCAGGGCACAACAAGTGTACATCCTGGCATCAGAATTATTATACCCGCTGAAAAATAAACAAAGTGAAGCGATGCAAAGCAGGTAATAAAGCAACAATCCTTTTTTCCTGCTTTTGAAATACTGGCAAACAAAACCAACAGCTATATCGCCTGCGGCAATGGCGGCATAGGCAAACATAATGGAACGGCCCGAATCGATCGTAGTGCTTCCGAAAAGTTTGTTCCCGAATTTATCGCTTTGATTTACCAGGATCCCTATTACATACCATGTTGGCAGGCCAATAAGAATAGCCAGTATATATTTCCTGAAACGTTTGGCATTGGTAAAGAACATAAAAAAATTTCCCCTGCTTACATTCTGCTGTCTTACCTGTTTGAACATCCCGGATTCTGCCACCGATATCCGCAGGAATAATAAAAGTATGCCCAGGCATCCTCCGATCTTATAACATAAACGCCAATCATTGGTAATGTGGTAAGTAAAATAAGCCGCCACTGCACCGCTTAAACCTATACCGGCAACTAACGAAGTACCAATACCTCTTTTACTTTTTGGCATAAGCTCACTCACCAATGTGATCCCCGCACCTAATTCTCCCGCTAAACCCAATCCGGCGGCAAAACGGGCGCCGGCATACTGATTAACCGTTTCAGCAAAGCCTGTGAAAAAATTAGCGATAGAATACAATATTATAGAACCAAATAAAACAGAGAGCCTGCCTTTTTTATCTCCCATAATTCCCCAGGCAATGCCCCCGATCAATAAGCCAAGCATCTGCCAGTTGATAACCTTTGTACTGTCGACCAATAATGATGCCGTCGTAGCCCCCACAGCCAGCATACTCTCTTTTTTTACAATGGTAAAAAGCAATAAATCATAGATGTCAACAAAATAACCCAGGGCCGCAACTATTACAGCGATATTAAAAATGGAAATTTGCTTTTGCTGATTCATAAACGACTACAATTTTGAATCGTTAACCGATGGATCGGTTGGTTTTCTTTTCCTTGAAGAAAACATTTTTATCAGGACCGGGGCCGTAGTTACCAGTACAATACCCAGCACGATCAGTTCAAGATGATCCTTGAGATCAAAATCAAACTGTTTCAGTATCCATTTCTGCAAAAAATACCCGGCAAAAATCATGGTGAATACCCAGGCCACGCAACCAATGATATTAAAGAAATGAAATTTTTTACGGTCCATTTGCACAATACCTGCTACAATGGGAGCAAAGGTCCTGATGAACGGAAGAAACCTGGCGCCGATAACAGCAACCCCACCGTGTTTCTCATAAAATTCATGCGCCTGCTGTAAATATCTTTTTTTGAAAAGGAACCGGTCCTTCCAGTGATACATGGCCGGCCCCACTTTTCGGCCCGTCCAGTAACCAACAGTATTTCCAAGCACACCGACAAACGAAATAAGCGCCACCAATACCAATAAATCAACCCATTCGCTTTGGATGCCTCCCAATCCAAACAATTTTAAAAATTGGTGGGCCAGTCCCGGTTCACCGTTCTCCATTTTATGTGCAAAGATGCCTGCAACAAATAATAATGAATCACCGGGAAGGAAAAAACCAACAAATAATCCCGTCTCTGCAAAAACGACAAATAATAACAACCATAATCCCCCGTTCTCAACATACCATTGCGGTTGCAATAATTGGCTCCAGTGAAATGCGTCAAGTAAAAACATGATCCTTTCTTGTTTAATGATGTTCTTTATGTAAATCTTCCTGTTCGTGTTCCGAATGATGATGATGCGGTGCATGTTCCAGTGCGCCTTCCCATTTACTTACTGCTGCAGTAGCCAGCGCATTACCCAGCACATTGGTCATTGTTCTGCCCATATCGCAAAAAACATCGATCGCCAGGATTAATCCAATGCCCTCCGGGGGAATGCCAAACATACCACAGGTAGCCAGCACCACTACCAGGGATGCTCTTGGTACACCGGCAACGCCTTTACTGGTAAGCATAAATACCAGCAGCATGGTTATTTGCGTACCGATATCCCCGGTTATTGCAGTGATGTTATAGGCCTGCGCAATAAACATACTTGCAAAGGTCATATACATCATGCTGCCATCCAGGTTAAAAGAATAACCAAGCGGTAATACAAAAGCCACAATTTTATCCTTGCATCCAAACCGTTCCATCTCTTCGATCAACTTTGGCAACACGGCTTCACTGCTGGCTGTACTGAAAGCGATGGCCATTGGATTTGAGATCCTTCTTAACAGGACCCTCAGCCTTTGTCTTAAAAAAAGCCAACCAACAAAAAGTAATATTAACCACAGTATGATCAGCCCCATGTAAAAGGAGCCTATGTAATACGCATACGTTGTTAATATTCCCAGACCTTTCCCGGAGATCACAGCACACATAGCGCCGAATACACCTATCGGGGCAAGATTCATAATATAACCCACCATTTTCAGCATCACATGAGCTACCGAGTCCAATGCCTTAATAACCGGTTCACCTCTTTTCCCGATAGACGTAAGGGCCACTCCGAAAAAAACAGAAAATACAACCAACTGTAAAATTTCATTATTGGCCATGGACTCGATCACGCTTTTTGGTATAACGTGCTCTACAAATTTTGGCAGAGAAAATTCACCGCCTTTGGCCATCAGGTCTTTTACACCCTCCACATCGGTATTGGTTAGATTTACGCCCACGCCGGGACTTGTAATATTTACCAGTAATAATCCAAGAAATAAACTGATGAGAGATGCGGAAATGAACCAGAGCATTGCTTTACCACCTACACGGCCAACCGTTTTCAGATCACCCAATTTGGCGATACCTACCACCAGTGTAGCAAATACCAACGGAGCGATGATCATTTGCACCAGCCGGAGGAAAATAGTAGTGAGTAGTTTTATTTTGGGTCCAAAATCTTTGATAAATGCCGGCGATGCGTTTTGATGGATGAAATATCCGACTACAATGCCGAGGGCCATCGAGATCAATATATAAAGTGTAAGCCTGTTATTTTTTGACATAGCAGCCTGTTTACCATGAGTAAAGAAGCCGAAAATCGGAAAAAATACTGACTGTCAGAACATTTATCCTCTAATTCTCCATTCTGTAAAAGATTTGGGGGTCTGAACCGAATTATTCTTTATTTTACGACACTTAATTCCATATTTTCTAAACAATAACCAACAACTTATGAGTTTATTTGTCAGAAAACCAATGGCTGCTTTGATGAACGAAGCTGCTGATACCGGAACCCATACACTGAAAAAAACATTAGGGGCAAGAGGTTTGATCGCATTGGGGATCGGCGCTATTATCGGTGCAGGTTTATTTTCCATTACCGGTATGGCAGCGGCGAATCATGCCGGCCCGGCTATCACACTTTCATTTGTAGTGGCCGGTTTGGGTTGTTTGTTTGCCGGTCTCTGTTATGCAGAGTTTGCTTCTATGATCCCCGTTGCCGGCAGTGCTTATACTTATAGTTATGCCACGATGGGCGAATTTATGGCCTGGATCATCGGTTGGGACCTTGTGCTGGAATATGCTGTTGGTGCTGCCACAGTGGGAATCAGCTGGAGCCGTTACCTGGGAAAGTTCCTGGAAGGGTTTGGCATCACACTTCCAACTGAATTAACAGGCGGTCCATGGGATGGAGGTGTTATCAACCTGCCTGCTGTTTTTATTATTGTACTGATGAGCTTGTTGCTGATAAGGGGCACAAAAGGAAGTGCTATCGTAAACAGCATCATTGTCGCCATAAAAATAGCGGTGGTTCTGACTTTCATTTTCCTGGGATGGAAATATATTAATACTTCAAATTACGATCCATACATTCCGGATAATACCGGCAAATTTGGTGATTTTGGATTCAGCGGTATCATCAGGGCGGCAGCCATCGTTTTCTTTGCTTATATCGGGTTTGATGCCGTGAGTACGGCAGCACAGGAAGCCAAAAACCCCAAACGGGATATGCCAATCGGTATTTTAGGTTCACTGATTATCTGTACTATATTATACATACTCTTTGCACATGTGATGACTGGTGTTACCAGCTACACAACATTTGCCGGTAAAGATGGTATTGCTCCGGTAGCTGTAGCTATTGATCATATGGGTCATGCCAATGCAGCCGGTGTTATACAACCCGATTATCCCTGGTTGAACCGGGCCATTGTAGTAGCGATACTATTTGGATATTCTTCTGTGATACTGGTGATGCTGATGGGACAAAGCCGTGTATTCTTCAGTATGAGTAAAGATGGTTTGATACCAAAGATCTTCTCTTCTGTAAATCCTAAAACGCAAACGCCGGCTAAAAATAATTTATTGTTCATGCTCTTTGTAAGTGCTTTTGCTGCATTTGTACCGGCAAGGGTTGTTGGCGAAATGACAAGTATCGGAACATTGTTTGCATTCATCCTGGTGTGTATTGGTGTTTGGATCATGAGGAAAAAAATGCCCGAATTAAAAAGAGCATTTAAAACACCGATGGTCCCGTTAGTACCGATCCTGGGTATTGCCACCTGTCTGTTCATGATGGTATTCCTGCCGATGGACACCTGGATACGTTTGCTGGTGTGGATGTTAATTGGTCTTGACATTTATTTATTCTATGGTGTCAGGAACAGCCATTTGGGTACCGGAACTACCAGCAGAAAAGGAATGAGGATGGCCCGTTATACAGGCTTAGCGCTCTCCGGGCTTTTGATTATTGTTGGTTTGCTGCATCAATATGTAGTGGGCTTTGATGCCGACAGAACATTACTTTATATATCTATCGCTTTTGCTGTTGTCCATTTAGGGCTTTACGCAAGCAAATTGGGCAGGGCTGAAGATAAAAGCTGATTGGCATAGAAATACTTCTCTAAACCGTTCCATCTATTGCAAGCTGGGACGGTTTTTCATTTACACCCATTGCCTTACTTTTGCACTCCCATTTAACTATTTAACCAATCACCCAATTAACCAAGCTATGGGAAGAATTTTTGAAGTACGCAAAGCCTCGAAGTTTGCCCGATGGGATAAAATGGCGAAGAATTTTACCCGTATCGGCAAGGAAATAATCATTGCAGTAAAAGCAGGCGGAGCTGATCCAAATTCAAATGCAGCCCTTCGCCGCTGTTTTCAGAATGCCCGGAGCGTTGGCATGCCCAAGGACCGGGTGGAAGCAGCTATTAAAAGGGCGCAGGGAAAAGAATTAATTAACTATGATGAGATCCTGTATGAAGGTTATGGCCCGCATGGCGTAGCCATATTAGCTGAAACAGCAACGGATAACCATGTGAGAACAGTGGCAAATGTAAAATCACATTTTGCAAAATGTGGCGGAACAATGGGCAACAGCGGCAGTGTAGCATTCCAGTTTAAAAAGATGGGTGTATTCAAATTAAAACCAGAAGGCCTGAATACAGAAGACATGGAACTGGAGCTGATTGATTTTGGTTTGGAAGAACTGGGCGAAGGCACAGGTGAAAATGGGGAAGATATATTAGTGGTTCGTTGCGGCTTTACCGATTTTGGCCATATGCAAAAAGCATTGGAAGATAAAGGAATCACTCCCATCAGCGCCGAGCTGGAATGGATCCCTGCAACAACTGTTCCTGTCAATGATGCACAGGCAGAAGATGTGAGTAAGCTGATTGAGAAGTTAGAACAGGATGAGGATGTACAGAAAGTTTTTCATAACATGGGATAATATGAATCAGTTTCTACCCTTCTAACTATTTTTTAAAACTTTATACAATACGAATATATTCTGTCTATCCCGATCATTACTACAGCTGTTGAAATTTGTTATTTTCCCATTCAAAAAAATCCTGTTTATTGCCTGGTCCTGACAGGTATTCTATCCCGATCAATAAGCCTCCCTTTGGTCTCATCCTTTATAAAAATATTTATTGACCCTCCTTTTTTTGTGATAGGCTCTGTTTCAACTACTATGTATCCCTGTAAAGAGCCATCAGCTCTTGTTCTTACCTTATCAAAAAATACCTTGTGAGTTTTTTGATTCTTTATAACCGAATTATCATTAACAGTTAACCGTACCGATCCTTTATACTTTACTGTCAGTATTTCAGATTGGATATCCAAAACAGGATAATCGGTGAAATCAAAACCTACTCCGTTAATAGTAAGTTCAAGGTTAACCTGAGTTGCTTCCAGCTGATTGGCAGGTATAGAAAATGCTTTATAAAATCTCATCCGCTGATAAAGACCCGAAGCGGTAATTTCACCATTTCCCATTTTTTGGAAATAGCCTGTCCCATCCGCTATGGCTATCAATTGTGTTTCATTCCCGTTATTGCGCCAGAATTGGTTGATGGGATGTATCTCGTTGCTATTTCTCAGGTTTATATTTCCTATATCTATACTTGCATCACTGAAGGGTATGGGAACTTTTAAATTAATATCAAGGATATCCCCCATCCAGGGACCATAGAAACAAATATTTTCATCTTTTTTTATTTGCATTAATAAAGGATTATGGGGAGTCGTGGTTTCAACAGATTTCTGCGTTTGTGGGTTGAAATTTGCTAAATTAACCGTCTTAACTTCTCCTTCTATTTTATCATGCGTTTCACCGGTCCACCTGTTGGTCAGCATTGGCCTGAATCTTTCTGAAGGAATCAGGTTATAACATACATCTTTATCGACGGTGACCTGTGTATGCGAGTAATCCTGCGTACAGATCTCAACATTCTCCTCCATTTTTCCACACACCGTTTGTTTGAATTCAGAAACAGGATACCAGCAGTCCATTTCCATCTTCGTTGAACTGGATCCAAAGATCCAATCTTTGATATCTCCGGCAACGTCGGTTAAAACTTCAAAAGGTTTAACAATGATCCCTGCTCTTCCAAGTTCTTGACTGGCCCAGTCAAAAAACTTCCCGGGCAACCTCGCAGGATCGATCACTTTTTTATATTTATATACTTCTTCTCCGGGTTGATTGTGATGATAATAAAAAGGCTTTGTTGTTTCACCGTCCAGCACCCCTACGCCCAACTGATTATTTTGTATATCATTGAATTCATCTATTTCGGTCTGTGAAGCAAGTGGGGCATAAGAGTAATCATCCGGGTAGCCGGTGCTAGACAATGATGAAGCAACCGCCGGTAATGAATTATCCGGCTTAACCCCGTTTACTCTTTCCCTTTCCCAATGCCCGGCCACAAATTCATTATTGGTCATCCTGTTCCTGGCATAAAAAAATCCAGGTTTTGTAGCGGCGAATACTCTCAGGTAAGATGTTTTATCATTAAAGGTATAAACCGAAAGATCTGTGCAATCCTCCAGGAGGTCAATATAATTGCCATAGCCTAAGTTTTCGTTTGCATTTTCGTAGATAACAGCGACAAGGCCATTGGGCACTTTAATAGAAGATGCCATATCATTAAAATCTGCAGGACCATAAAAGCGGTAGTCTCCTATCCCAAATGATTTACTTTGCCCGCTGAAATTTGAATGCTCATACAAAACTACTTTTTGATCCATCATCAGAGTGGCTTCGGGGTAAACCGTGACTGGCGTTGTCTTAGGGTTTGTAATAGTTTTGGGTTGTTTAGTATGGTCACGGATCACCTGGGCAAATATGCTGTTTGCCAACAGTATGGCAATAATGATTGACAGAAATAGTTTCATATTTTTTGTTTTAATTACCCGGCCTACTCTTTTACAGGTTTTCGGCAATCCCTTAAAATATAAAAACCGATCAACTATAGTTATGAAGCAGGATACAGGTCAAAAAAATTCGTTGGTAGTCAGGAAGGGCAACTTATTAAAAAGAACAGATATGGAAGATAGAATATCTTTTTCATATTCAGATACTAGTAAAACATACTATAGGCCATTCATCACCCGGCAGTAATGGATACCCACTTTCAACGTTCCGGTAAATGATGAACAGGCGGCTGATGTAAGTAAGCTGATCGAGAAGTTAGAGCAGGATGAGGACCCGCCTACGCTTAAGCTACGGCGGGCAAGTGTGCAGAAAGTGTTTCATAATATAGGATGATGAGATAAAAGACGATAATGAATAGATAATAGATATCGTGATATTTGAAGATCCCTATAGAATAGGAAATTCAGGTTTTTCAGTGACATATTTCTCGAAACATCATTTCGTGAAAAAGAAAAATCTCATTCAATAAACAATATAATAGAATTACCTGACCTCATAGGGGCCTATATCAACATGAGCACCCTGGCGACGTGTGTTACCAAGAAAATCCCTGAGTATAGTTGAAACATAAGTGTCATTTCCAGCATTAATCAGGGGAGAGCCTGCCTGCGGAACAAAATTTCCTGTAGCAAAACTGGTAAACATTGGATCGGTTGCAAAAATCGTCCCGGTACAGCTTAAACTTCCAATACCATATTTCATGATATCGCAACTCCCTTTATTGGACAAACAGTTTACCATGGTGGCCGAACTGCCCGCAGTGGAAAGATAGATATCTTCTCCCCTACCGCAGGATCCATCGATACCCGCCCTTTGAAAATAGTTGTAATAAAAAATTGAATTATAAAAATTTGTCGTATTCGTGCTGCCGGGGTCCTCTGTAGTAGCATATAAAACACCTCCATTACATCCATAGTTTTCCGAAAACAGGCAGTTCGTAAAGTCGGCCGTGATATTCGTGCCCCCAATGCTGTAATTGTAAATCACTCCTCCATTTCCACCACATTTAAGTTTATTAAATATTGAATTGGAAACTTTTAGATAAATGTTTCCCCTTGCCCTACTCACAATATGAAATGCGCCACCAACATGTGAAAACACTGATGTAGTTGTTGCTGAACCCTGGTATTCGAAAATACAGTTCTTTATTTCCACCGTATAACTTCTGCCTGCAGCATGGATGGAAAACATAGTACCTACACCAGAAAATGCATTTTGATTGTTCCTGAATGTACAATTTTCATAAACAGGCGTTGCTTCTCCGGATGTCAACCTGATCATATCGGTTCCTAAAACCTGGTATATTGCAGCCCCCTCTAAGCTTGCCCTGTTCTCAGAGAATAAACAGTTTTGATATACCGGGTTACTATTGGCCTTTGTTACATCATGATAAACAGCCCCACCCTTTCCGCTGCTGTTTGAATCTAATGTGCAGCCGGTAAACCGGGGATTAAATTCCTGCCAATAGGAATCAATATAGACAGCACCTCCCAGGTTTGCCCCATTATTGTTAGTGAAAGTGCAGGATTCAAAAACCGGATTGCCGCCTCCATAATCCGGGTCCACCTGGTTACAGGTAATCATTACACCACCTCCCCAGGTGGCCCTGTTGTTTCTGATGATACAATGATTAAATACAGGATTTGTTCCTGCTAAAGAACCTTCAACATATATTCCTCCCCCGGAAGAGTCTACCCGAGCCTGGGTGACCTGATCTGCATTTGCATTTTGAATAATAAAACCGCTAATAATTGTTGACGCATTAATACCTTTCGCATAAACAAGATTATAAGAATTATCCGTGAAATTTCCTACCATGCCAATATCACCATCAAGAATAGTTGGATGGATCAATATCCTACGGTCAGAATATCTTGATTCTCCACCCGAAAAGCCCCCATACATACTTACATTGTTCTTTAATCGAAAATTCGCATTGCGGTCAAGTGTTGTGGTGGGCTTGTAGGTTCCCCTTGCCACCCAAATAGTATTTCCAGCAACTGCCGCTCCCATTGCATTCTGAAGACTTGTATAGGCATCCCGCCAGGACGTACCGTTATTGGAACCGGTAGCATCCCATTTTACATAAATAGTAAATTTATCGGCATCCGACTTTTTGATTGGGTCTGTAGCAGGCGGCTTTTCAAACACAGGCAATTTTATGCCTTTAGGATCAATCGTATTGATCACAGGTTTAATGGGCATCACTGTTCTCACAGTATCTTTCTGTGCTTCAGCAGTAAGAAAAATAAATGAAAAACCGCCCGTGAGCAGTATGATTGTTTTCATTTCTTGTTTCATAATAATCCGTATTGGTTTTTAATCATCAGTTTAATAAAGTATTTCACAATATGGGATAACCATATAAACTAATTCAACACCCGATATTCTCACAATCAATTCCTTTGACCTGTATCGCTTCAATTCTTCGTTTATCAGGGTTGAATCTCCGGGCTTTTTTGATCAAATTCATGTATTGTTCTTTTTTCCCTTTCCCCAGGCAATGATATAATTATTCTCCTGTTCATTTTGCCTGCAAAAACTGCTGCAGACCGTCCGGCCTCTTACTACACCGATTATTTCCACTACATCCGTCACGGTATATTTATCAGCTGCAGTATCTTCCATAATACTGAAGAACACTACATATCTGGTTCCCTTCTTAAACAGATAAAACTTGATCCTTTCCGGATCATCCAGGGAATTATCCAATCCTCCTGCTAACATCGTCCACCCTTTTAATCCTGCAAGATCACTTAGCAGGCAAAAAAGATAATGGGATCAGCTTTTTCATGTTTATAGTTCAGCTATTACAAACGCAGAGAAAAATTACAATTAATTTTGAAAATCCCAATATTACCTTTGTTTTAATGGAAGAGGCCCCTGTTATTCTTTTTGATGGCGTTTGCAATTTCTGCAACTACTGGGTGAATTTTGCCATTAAACGGGACCCGAAAAAGAAATTAAAATTTACAACCCTGCAGGGTGAAGCAGCAAAGCGATTGCTGCCACAATACAATATCAATCCCACATTGCTTAGTTCAGTGATTCTTATTGATAAGGGAAAAGCGTATACTCAATCCTCTGCCGCAATCAGGATATGCAAATATTTAAACGGAGGATGGAAATTATTTTTTGGGTTGATGATCATTCCCAAATTCATCCGGGATTTTTTCTACAATATCATTGCCCGCAACCGGTATAAATGGTTTGGCAAAAAAGAAAGCTGCATGGTCCCCACGCCGGAGTTGAAAGAAAGGTTCCTTGGTTAGTTGGTAAATGCTGAGTGGGGGAAGACCATCCCCGCAATTGGAAAGTCGCTATTGACCACTCATAACTCACCTCGCATTAATAGCTACCACCACCTTGTCAATATTCAATGCCCCGTAATTGAAGGTGTGCTTTGAACCATCTGATAAGGTGAGTATGGCTTTTTTGGCTAAGAAACTTTTTTCAACCTGCACATCTTTAATATCTGCCTTATCAATCTGTAAATAGCCTTCACTGCCCCATTTGATGAACATGGCTTCTGACAAAAGACCTTTGGCAGACACATCATACTTTGCATCATACAGCAGTCTTTTGTTGGTTATCGTCAGTTTGCCATTATATTTTCCTCCGCCGGGTGGAGAATAAAGCAATGTCCAGGTATCAATAATGGTTTCGTCCGGTAATAAATTAAAAGGGAACTTTGACATGATGATAAGTTTGAATTAAAGTTATTGTATTTCTATCAATCCTTTCATATAAAAAACACACTGACCACCCATAATCACTCTTTCTCCCTTTTGTTCACAATAAATATCGCCACCTCTTTTAGAAAGCTGTTTGGCTTTCATTTTTTCTTTTCCCAGCTTATAACTCCAGAAGGGGATCAACTGCGAATGGGCTGAACCGGTTACCGGGTCTTCATCAATACCGGCGGTGGGTGCAAAAAAACGGGAAACAAAATCAACTGCCTTTCCGGGTGCTGTAATTATTACCTTCTCTCCTGTTTTTTTCATCAGCGTAAAGTCCGGCTGGCATTTCTTTACAGCATCTTCATTTAATAACTCCACCAGCCAATCCCTGTTCTTATATACCCCGGCTATTTCGGGATTGCCCAATGAAGCCAGTAACTCTGCCGGGTAATCCGTTATCTTTTCCGGCAACCAGGATGGAAAATTCATTTGCCCCCTAAATCCCCCTGAAGGGGGACTTTCAGTATCTTTTCTTACTGTCAGCAAACCACTCTTTGAATTAAAAATAATTTTCTTCTTCTTCTCTTTCAGTATTTCAAAAATCACGTAAGCCGAGGCCAGGGTGGCGTGACCGCATAAATTAATTTCTAATCTCGGGGTGAACCACCTGATATCATAATCGGCAGTCTTGTCTTTTGAAGGAACAAAGAATACAGTTTCACTCAGGTTATTTTCCATGGCCAGTTGTTGCATCAATTCAACCGGTATCCATTTCTTTAAGGGAATAACTGCTGCCGGATTACCCCCGAATAATTTGTCAGTAAATGCATCAACCTGGTAAAGTGTCAGTTTCATAATTCTGTTTTTATCCGGCTAAATTTAAACCCGTCATGCTGAGAGGTGACGGGTTACCCAAAGGAACAGGAAAGATAAATATCAGTTTATACCATATCCTTTTTTTCATCCTTATCCTTGTTTTTTTTCTTCTTTTTGTCTTTCTTTCCTTCTTTTTCATTAGTAATCCTGAATGATACTTTACAGATTACGCCCCATGATTTTATTTCACCGTCTTTTACATGCACTTTCATATCCTTTACCCAAACGGAATCAATATTACGGATGGTCTTTGCTGTTTCTTTTACTGCCTGATTCACTGCATCATCAAATCCCTTACCGGAAGAAGCAATTACTTCGATAACTTTTACAATAGCCATGGTTGTTGTTTTAGTGTGAATAATGTGATTGCACCTAAAAGATACGGCTATTTCCTATTCCGCCATCATCTGCTTAATGACTGCTTCAATTTCTTCTGCGTTAGGCTTGCTGAAATAGTCCCCATCACTACCATAGGCCGGCCGATGAGCTTTCCCGGTGATCGTCCGTGGAGCTACATCAAGGTATTTGTAACCTCCCTGTTCTTCCATCACTTTATTGAACATATAGGCTGAAGCGCCGCCGGGAACATCTTCATCCACAAAAACGATGCGGTTTGTTTTTTTAAGTGAGTTCAGGATCTTATGATGAATATCAAATGGGAGTAAGGTCTGCACATCCACTATTTCGCAACTGATGCCCTGCGTTTCCAGCATATTCACTGCATCCTGCACAATTCTTAATGTTGAGCCATAAGAAACAATTGTCACATCCTCTCCTTCTTTTATTAATTCCGGCACACCCAGGGAAACAGTAAACTCCAAAAGGTTTGAAGCCAACTTTTCTTTCAGGCGGTAACCATTCAAACATTCAATTATTAAACCGGGGTCATTGCTTCTCAGTAATGTATTATACATGCCAACAGCCTGGGTCATATTTCTCGGCACACATACATAGATACCCCTGAGAGCATTGATGATCATGCCCATCGGCGAACCGCTGTGCCAGATGCCCTCCAGCCGGTGGCCCCTTGTGCGCACAATCAAGGGATAGCTTTGTATGCCCGCTGAACGGTAATGCAATGTTGCCACATCATCACTCAGTGGCTGTAATCCATACAAAAGGTAATCAAGGTATTGGATTTCTGCGATCGGTCTCAGGCCACGCATCGATAAGCCAATCCCCTGTCCTATGATGGTCAGTTCTCTTATCCCTGTATCAAAAATTCTTTGAGCGCCATGTTTTTGCTGCAAACCGCTGAAGCCCTGGTTCACATCCCCGATAAAACCAAGGTCCTCTCCAAATGCAACTACTTTGGGATTGGATGTAAATAATTCATCAAAATATCTATTCAGCACTTCAAAGCCATTCAGCAACGCTGCATTATCAGCATATACAGCTGCCAGCTCTTTTACTTTCAATGCGCTTTTTGGCCCTTCATTATACAGGTGAGTGTTGTATAATTTTTTATTTTCTGCGAGCAAATCATTGTAATAATCTTTTGACCCTTGAATAGCATCCGAATTGCCGGCAAGAGTTATTGCAGCATTCAATGTTTTCAATACATCCCGGCGCAATGGTTCCCGGTTGGCTGATAATTCTGCAGATAATTTTTGCAATGCTATGCCTTGCCGGGGAAGGTCCCGGGCTATATTATTAATAAGATCAACCGCCCTTACCACCTGTTCCTTAATGGGTGCAAGAAATTTTTCCCAGGCCGCAGCCCTGCTTTCCCTTACATATTCCTTCGCCTGTTCAGCTATACCTTTTAATTCTTCTTCCTCAGCCAGTGCATTCGCAACGATCCATTCACCCATTTTCTTTATACCATCCCATTCTTTTTCCCACTCCAGCCGCTCAGGGCTTTTATATCTTTCATGACTGCCCGAAGTGGAATGGCCCTGCGGCTGGGTATTCTCATCAACATGAAATAGTACCGGTGTATGTGTTTCTCTTGCCAGTCTTATTCCTTCTTCAAATGCTTCACACATTCCTGCATAATCCCATCCTTTTACTTTATAAATATTGATACCATTGCTTTCATCTTTTTTTTGCATCCCGCTCAACGCATCTGAAATGGAAGCCTTAATGGTCTGGTATTTTTTGGGGACAGAAATACCATAACCATCATCCCATACAAAAACGGCCAGCGGAACCTGCAACACTCCCGCGGCATTGATGGCTTCCCAAAAATGTCCTTCACTGGTGGAGGCATCGCCTACGGTAGCAAAACATACTTCATTTCCATTATCAGAAAGGGTTTTGAATGCATGAAGCTGTTCAATATTCCGGAAGGCTTTGGAGGCGAAAGCTAATCCAAGTGCCCTTGGCATCTGGCCGGCAGTAGGAGCAATATCACTCGAAATATTTTTAAGATTGGCCAGGTCAAGCCATTCGCCATTTTCATTGACCATTCTGCTGGCAAAGTGACAGTTCATTTGCCTACCGGCACTAAAGGGTTCCCTTTCCGGGTTCGGGTCAGCATATAACTGGGCAAAGATCTGTTCCACAGTGGAAAGACCTGCGGCAAGCATAAAGGTCTGATCCCTGTAATAACCGCTCCGAAAATCACCGGGCTTAAAAAATTTGGCCATTGCAACCTGGGCAACCTCTTTCCCATCACCAAAAATGCCAAATTTGGCCTTCCCACTCAATACTTCTTTGCGGCCTAAGAGGCTGACCTCCCGGCTGATACAGACTATCCGGAAGTCACTCAATACTTCTTCCCTGAACCGGTCGAAGGAAAGTTTTCCTGCCTCTGAAAGCATACCCTCTGTCGTATTTTCCATGCCACAAAAATAAGAAGATTGGGTACACTCCCTCCTATATTTGAACCCGGGGCCGGCAAATGAAAAAATTGATTGAATGCCTGCAACCCTTCTATAAAATATGCCATCTTTGCCTTAAATTTGGAGCTTTGAAACAGGTATATATGAAGAAAATCACTACCCTTTTTGTTTTGATGACGGCCTTTTTTGTGGCAGGAGCACAAAACCAGGCTGCACCCGAAGATGTGCTCCTGATAAAAGATACCGAGCATGATTTTGGCAAGATCCCGCAGGGCAAACCTGTTTATTACACATTTGATATCGTAAATACCGGGAAAACAGCATTAAAACTGGATAATGTCCAGGCCAGTTGCGGGTGCACAACTCCTGAATGGAGCAAAGATCCCATCGCACCCGGCGCTACGGCAAAGATCAAAGTGGGATATAATGCAGCAGCAGAAAATTATTTTGAAAAATTCATTACGATCACTTACAACAGCACCCAATCCAAACAATTAAAAATAAAAGGCACGGTATGGAAAGCCCCGGAAGGCCCCGCACCTGCCAATGCATCAATTGATTTATTAAAAAAACAAACCTTTTAAAATTTGTAAACCATGAAGAAGATTCTATTCCTTGCAACTGCATTTGTATTTACACTGGCTGTAAATGCACAGTCAAAAGTGGACAGTGTTATTAAAATGAATGTGGAAACCCATGATTTTGGAAAAGTAAAACAGGGTATCCCTGTTAGTTATGACTTTGAGATCAAGAACATTTCAGATGCCCCTGTTGTAGTTGAAAATACCTGGGCAAGTTGTGGCTGTACCACTCCTGAAAAGATCACAGAACCTATTCTGCCCGGCAAAACTGCCAGGCTGAAAGTACAGTATAATGCTGCTGCTGTTGCCCCCATTAATAAAGATGTGTTTATAAAAATTGCAGGTATCGAGTCTCCTAAGTCAGTTCATATAACCGGTGAAGTGCTTACTGCTGAGGCATACGATGCTTATATGAAGGAAAAAGGAAATACACCTACACCTGTTCCTACGAAGAATGTGAATACACCTGGTAAGTCTTCATCAACACCTTCAATTTCACCAGTTAAAAACAATAACTAACCGGCCTCCGGGATTACGGGATTGAACCAGTAATCGGGCTATTAAAATGATATAAAGATCCCTTCACTTTTGTGAAGGGATTTTTTATTTTTACCTCACCCCTGCCCTCTCCATGAATGGAGAGGGAGTAGTTCGTTTTCATAGTAAAAAAATTATATGAAAGATCAACTCCTTGAAACCTGGCAAATAAATAACAGGATGAACCTGCTGCTGATGGACAATATTACCGATGCAGGCATGCAGAAATCATTAAGTACCCGTGGCGGAAGAACGGTTTATTTACAGCTTGTGCATGTGCATAATGTGCGGATGCAATGGCTTGAGATCTGCGCTAAAGACATTTTTAAAAAATACAAGTCATTAGACAAAGAAGCGGCTTTTAACAGAAAGACTTTGCGAAAAGCTTTTGAGGATTCATCAAAAGGCATTGAAGAGCTTTTGGCCCGAAGCTGGGACGATGCCGGAAAAGTGAAGGGGTTTAAGAAAGGAGTAATTCCCATGCTTGGTTATTTCATATCGCATGAATCTCATCACCGGGGAAATATTTTGTTAACATTAAAACAATCCGGTGAAAAAATCCCGGATACCGTGAAATGGGGATTGTGGGAATGGGGAAAATAAATTGATCTTCATCTCGCTCAATATTTTAAGATAATAAAAAGACAACTTTAAATTTTCATTGTCTTCATACAATTTATCCACATTTACAGTGGGGAAAAACTGATTGTCATTTTTTGATCATTTCAGAAAAAAACTGGCACGGATTTTTGTTCTTTTTCCCCAAATCAATTGTTATGACAAATTCATTGATCAGTGTCGTGAAGCCTGATATATTAGAGGAGAATAAGATGACCATACATTCTTTCCTCAGGCAGTCCTACAACCAGGCGAAGAAACAATGGGATGAAGGAGTTTCATTTATCCAGGACGGGGTATCTTTTTTTAAAGAAGAATTTTCTGCTATTTATGATAAAACAGGTCAATATATCGACAGGATGTTGCTGCCCGTCAATAATTTCCTGAAGGATATGAAACAAATAGATTCTGAATTAAAGCAGGAAATAAGTAAAGGATCAACAGGACTTATCTCCGTGAATGGAAAGATGGTAAGTGCTGACCAGGCATTATCCCGGTCGCTGGAAGAAAACTACTGATCTTTTGATCTCATATACCTGTTAAATGCAGGAGACTGCTGTACATATTTTATCACCGCCACCTGGAATTCTTCATTCTGTTTGGCCGGGCCATTCTGTGAGGTGAAATAAATAGTGTAGAATTTGTTCTTCCTGAAATTGAAATCAGGGTCCGTCACATCTTTTTTAGAAATAATAATAGCAAACAGTTTTGATTTTGTTTTTGACTCATCATCCCCGGTTGTACCCGTCTTGGCGTAATAATAGTAAGGCGATCCGTCTTTTAACTGGCTCCCCAACCGGGAAGCCGTTCCGCTGAACAGGGCTTGCTTCATTCCTTCAAATACTTTTTCCCTGATAATCGAAAGATAGCTGCTGTATGTAACCCCGTTATCAACATAAAAAGGGCCGAATACATTTTCTTTTGCGTAAGGATTCAATGTCAGTGAATAATTCCTGCTCTGTGTAACCAGCTTACCAAAAGCATCCAGCATCTTCACCGGCGGTATCATTACCTGGCTGCTGCCTTTTACATGTCCCCGGAAGGAAGACATAAATACTTCGTTGGGCTTGCTGTTATCCATGCCCGTTCCTTTCTGATCGAACAATGCATATTCCGGCAAAATGAACCCTGACTTTTTGTAAGCTTCCCGGAAAAGCAATGAATCGTATGCTGATGAAAATTTATCAAACCCGTTCCCATTTCTGTATGTATAAATACCATAATTATTAAACAGCCCGATCGATAAAAACGAACTGTCAGAACCAAAATTGGCTTTGCCATTTATATAGCCCGGCCAGTTTTCAAAACCGTCCAGCCAGTATTGTTTCCCATTATAACTAAAATAAGGCCAGTGCATAGTTGCTTCGGGATTTTTTGTGGCAAAATACTTAGCCAGCAATGATTGGAGGCTTTGCCTGGAATAGGAACCCAGCAGCAACAGGTTGGAATGATAATAATTATCAGAGTATTTCAGGTAATCAACAACGCTGGCTATCCGCCCGTTATTTTTTTCAAAATCATATTCCGCCACTTTTTCGCCGCCGAAGAATTGCTGCTTTTGTGAAAAACCTTCGGCAGCAAAAGCATCCCAGTCCAGGTTCAATTGAGAGGCGATCGATGTAAAAACAATGGGCTTTAACGTGGACCCCGGGCCCGGGTTCATCCTTAGCAAATTAATATTCCCGATCTCTTTTCTTAACAATGACTGCGAAATAAAGCCGTTTTCACCCCGGATCATTTTATTGAACCCGGCTTTATCATTCGGGTCGGGTCGGTCCAGGTACTTGATAAAATCTGTCATGGCAACCAGCCTTCCATTTCCATCAGCAATGCAAATTCCATACTCTGCCCCTTTTTTATAAGCTGTATCGCTGTTCATCATTGCCTTTATTCTTACTGATAATGAATCGGTCATCTCTGCATCCAGTGATACAAAGGCATTTTTTTTGTTTTCTCCTTTGGCCGTATAATCTGAAGAAACACTTTCGGCAAAATTCTTTGCCCAGATAAAATCACTGCCCATCGGGTACACATAGAAGCGGCTGCCGTTTACATAGTAATTTCTCATAAAAGCATCCGGTTGTATTATCAATAATTTATCCCTGCCCGTTGAATCAGCAATGTGAATCCTGTCCGGGTTGCGAAGCCGCACAGTATCATTGGTTTTCAATATTCTTTCAACGCCATCCGGGTTTATTTTTAAATATCCCGGGGACCTGTTAATAAGGCAAAACTGGCCATGCAGGTTTTCCCCATAAGATCTTTTGAAAGCAACCTGCAGATCATGATCCAGTAAAACAACCGGTTCATCTGTATAGCTGCTCATCCGCCTGCTTACCACCGAACCATCGGCTGGATTCCATAAAGTGATATTGTAATTGTTGCTGTCGCTGAATACATTTCCTGTCCAGAATTGCTGCAGGTGCGGCGGTGGTTCAATGCGGAAGTAATTATCATTCACGGCTAATTTCGGTTTCCCGGAATACACATCGAGATAAAGCATCCTGCTTTGATCCAGGTGTTTGGAAAAACCACTCCTTGTGTACAATTCAATTTCTTTTCCAAAAAACTTTCCGGCATCATCTATAAAACCTGCTGCCAGCAGCTTGCGGACCGAATCGGTGAACAACTGATCCTTTCTGCTGATGGATTGTTTCCTTGTTGTTTTGGATGTATCAAAATGATCAAAAAGTGGTTGCAGGCGCAATTCAATGTAAGAATCCATATCCTTTGCAATATCTGTCACATTGAATTCTTTATTCTTATTAAAAACCGGTTTTACCAGGAACAACAATAAAGCGAGCCCGGTAAACACAATGGCGCCGGGGATCATTTTCTTCCGGTTGGGATAATGTTCCAGCGGGATATTTCTGAATAACAGTACAATGGCAACAATCAATATGGAAGGAAACAGGATAGATTGCTTACTGAGGATGCTACCAAACGGAAGGTCCTGCCCGAAGAAAATATACCGGCCTGTTGCCGCCAGTATCACCAGCAATGCAGTGATCAATAAATAATTGAGTAATGAAAACCCTGTGGTGATAGTTGGATAGTTATTGTTGATCCGGTTGGTGAAATCAGGATAGAGTTTATAAAATGATGCCAGCAAAGTTGCCGGTAATAATAGCAACAACACATACAATAACACCGACCATCTTCCATGCTCGGCTATAAAGAAACGGCTGGCGACAAGGTCCGTTGCCTGTGCATTATACCGGGCCCCTTTATTCTGCGGTGCATGCGGCAGCAAATGAAAACCGGCTGAATTGACAGCAGGATTATTTTTTTCATAAATAAATGTATTGATGAACCACTGGTTCTGCGCCGCCCGGATCACCGGTTCATAGGTCTTACCATCTTCATATGCTGCTTCAATGGCTTTGTCAACCGGCATGGCCATCACATCGATCCGGTATTTGGTGATGCCTGCTTTTTCCAGTATTCTTTCTTTGGGGAAAAATAAAAAGGCAACAGTAAATAAGAAAGCAGCTGATACTGCTCCCATCAGTAATTTTTTCCCTGCAGGTAACCGGTGCAGCAGGCGAACGATGACAACGGATATAACAATTGCAAATAAAATATATATTGCTATATACAATAGCTGGGGTAATTCAAGCAACCACCTGAAAATGTACGGGCCATAAATAAGATTTATGGCAAATGACAGCAGGTAAATGAAACCCAGCACCCCGAACAGCGATGCATTCCTCTTACTGCCGGCTGATAAACCGGCAATAGCATAATTGATGCATAGAAAAGCTTCATTGAATAACAGGAAGTTCAGGAACACAATGGCAAAACCCATATCCACAAAAGCAAAAAGACCCAGCAAACTGACTGACAGTAATACCTTCACGGGGTTATTAATAATAATATCAAATGGGTTCCCTGTACTGATGCCCCACCAGCTTTTTTCAGCCGACGTTACTAAAGGAGAATGTTTGTAAGAAATATAAATGAAAATAAAATAAAGTAACATTAACCCAATAGCAAGGTGGCGGCAGGTTGTGGGATCAAACCGGTTGAAGGCCGCCAATCCGCCCCCTGCCAGCAGGATCAATGTCCAGGATACAAAAAAGACAATTCTTACACCACTTTTCTTAACCAGCGAACTGTTTCTAATCGCATAGGCCACCCTCTCTTCATTGAGAAAATTGCCAGGTTTAATATTTTCCCGGTAAGATCGTCTTAATAAAGTAGCTGAACGTTTACAAATGGTAACAAACAAGTATCTAAGAAAACTAAATCCAAAGATGATGGCTAAAACAATTCCTGTAAATATTATTATGCCGAAATTCCAGAAACTGTTCAATTGTTGCTGTGATGGAAGATCAAGGCCTTCATAAGGAGGAAAACTTTTGTACCTCCAGTATAAAAAGAAACGGGTAGTGAGTAATACCATTGTAACACTGGTCAGTAATTGCCATATCCAACTGAGTTTATTGCCCGGTTTCAGCCAGGAGCTGGCAAAGATCATGATGAAAAAGAAAAACAGGGTGCCGAACAACAATAATTGCCATTCACCTGCTGACAGATTTCTTTTTCCGAAATTCCAGTCAAAAGAATTTGGAATGGAAAAAATCCAGCCGAAATTTGAAGACTTTGCCGGCAATACTAATTGATTATTTGATGCATCAGGCCGCTTCAAGCGTCCCGATGCGTCATTCATGAATCTTGCCTGCAACTGCAACGGATCATTGGCTTTACTCTTTTGATAACTCAATAAGACAGGCGAAAAATCAATCGTATTATCGCCATTAAATGGCGCAAATAAAAATCCTTCCCCAAACACAGGGGGCATGTTGAGCATGTCTTTTGAATCCGACACTAAAAATTTATTGACGCTATGTTTGCTCCAGTCTTCCCTGTTTTCTTCTGTTAATGGATAAGAAACAGGATAACGGTTCATTAAA
>JBGPKR010000028.1:0-28577 GCA_041486045.1 Chitinophagaceae bacterium
GTGGTATCAAATGATTTTTGGTCCCTGCAGTCTCCTGCAAAGTTGGTAGCTGCCTGCAAAGCGTCTCCATCTGTTTGTTGGCTGGCAACGATCTCCTGGTTCAGGTAAGCCACTTTATAATGCGGTCCGAAATTTTTCTGATCCATTATTTCTATTAAGTGATACCCAAAAACAGTTTTTACAACCTTTCTGTCCCCTGTTTTTCCATCAAAACAAAAATCGTTGAACTCTTTCACCATTGTTCCGCCTGAAAAATAACCCATGTCTCCTCCTTTTGCACCACTTCCTTTGTCGTCAGATAATTTTATTGCCAGTGAATCAAATCTTGCACCCCCTTTAATGGCTGCTTCAATGCTGTCAATTCTTTTTTTGGCAACACTGTCTTCCAGCAGTTGTTGCTGCTGCCTGGGATCATAAGTCTGAATAAGGATATGTCTCGCTTTTACAGAATCAGGAAGAGTTTTTGTGTCCATTAGTTTGGCCAAAACATAATTGGTCCCGTCTAAATAAGGGCCATACAACCCGTTTTTAGCCAGCTTAAGGATACTGTCTTTTGCAACTGCCGGTAACTGGGAAACCGAATTGAATGCGTCTGGAAATTCCGGGTTTCCGTTACGGGCCAGGAATGTGGACATATCTTTCGTTGTATCAAATTCTGCTTTCAGTGATGCTGCCTGGTTCTTTACGGTGAGAGAATCTCCCGCCGTTGGCGCTGCACTGAAGGCAACATAGTTAATGCTTCGGCTTTCCTCCTGCTTATAATCCTCTTTGTGTTTATTAAGATAATCTTCTACTTCTTTGTCTGAAATTTTAATAGTGCTGTCCACAAAAGCCGAGTCAGTATAAAATACTTTTACCATTGAAATTTTTCCAATCAGGCTGTTGTCGGCTGTTTGCTTTTCCACGAACCAGCGGGGAAAATTGGCACTGTTAGTAAATAATGCTGCATATTTCTCCGATTTGCGCTGCAGTTCCAGTTGGTTGATATAATCGTTGAACTGATCCTTTTGTGCCTGGGATACCTGTTTGTTTTTCATCATCTGGTCCACCTGCTGCTTTGCCCGGATCGGGTCATATTGCCCTGTTTTTTCATCGGTCCCGGCTTTTTTAATGTCATCAGGAGCATTGTGTCCATATAATATGTCGCCCCGTTCTCTTTTTCCTATCCGCATTCCAAGTTTGTCAAATTCCTCGCTCAGTAATATCCGGTTTACATGCTGGTTCCAGGCCTGGTCAAGGGCCTGCTGCTTTGCATAAGCCTCGGGATAGCCTTGTTGTTTCATTCCGGCTTCTGACTGCTCCACAGTTTTTGCAAATTCTTCTTTGCCGATCGTTTGGCCATTCACAGTGCCAATACTGGTTGATCTTCCGGCGTTTCGTCCCCGGTCTCTTCCTCTTACATAGTCGGTCAAAATAAACCCGATCAGCGCCAGGGCGATGGCGATAACCGATATCCGTGCATATTTATCTCTGATATCCTGAATAATAGACATAGTGTACCCGTATTTTAAAAGGATGGCAAAAATAGGGCTTTTGGGGAAAAGAAGTTGGTAAATTGGTTAATTAGTTGAATAGTTAATTGGGGGCTTCGATTAAATAATCTATCCGGAACGGCCCACTAATCCCCAATTAACCAATAAACTAATTAACTACTTCCGCTTCGGATGAACCAGTTTCATTTCCTGTACAAGGTGGCCGGCTCCGGCAAATTTGTCAATGATAAATAAAACATATCGTATGTCCACCATGATATTGCGGCAAATAGCGGGGTCGTAATTGATATCGCTCATGGTGCCTTCCCATACCCGGTCAAAATTGAGACCCACAAGATTGCCCCAGGCATCAAGCGCCGGGCTTCCGGAATTTCCCCCGGTAGTATGATTGGCTGCAATAAAACAAACCGGCATTTTCCCGTTGCTTCCATATGGTCCGTAATCTTTATTATTATAGAGTATCCTCATTTTTTCCGGCACATCAAACTCATAATCGCCGGGCTTATATTTCTCCATGACCCCGTCCATGTAGGTATAATAATCATATTTCACCGCATCGCGGGGATGGTACCCCTTTACATTGCCATAAGTAACCCGCAGCGTGCTGTTGGCATCAGGATAAAATTTTCTTTCTTTCATCACTTCCATCTGTGCCTGCATGTAAGTTCGTTGTAGTTTGTTAATCCGGTTTTGTATCTCGTTTAGTTTTACCTGCACCTCGGCCTGGTATGTTTTCAACATATCGCTGTAAAGTATGGCAGGGTCGGCCGTCTTTACTGTTTGTATCATTTCTGCCGAAGGTTTTTTCAGCAACTCCATAACAAACGATTTGCCGGAAAACGTATTTGCACCATAAATGATTATTGCGAGGTTGGCCATGCTATTACCCCCCTCATGTCGTAACAGTTCTTTCAGCTTCATAGAAATACATTTATCCTCCTGGTCTTTCATATACATTTCCATCAGCACCTCAAATAATTTTTTATCTACAGCGGCATTATATTCTTCAAACAGCCCGTTCAATGCGTTTGTCACCTGTGGCAGCTTTTGCTGGTAGCCCTTTTCTCCATCTTTATCATAGGCAGTAACCAATGAATTAAGTTGTGCAATGATGGTAAATAATTCCACCTTGCTGACGATCTCATTATAATAATCCCTGGCAAACCCATAGGGCCGCAGCTCATTGTAGGAAGACACAAGTTCGCTCAGCAGGTTTCCATATTGTGTTTTCCATTGCGGGTTAGCGTTAACTCTTTTCTGAAACTCCGTCTCATATAATTTCTTTTTACCAACAGCGCCGACGCTTGTTAATCCCAGCACTTCGCCCTGCCATTTTTTATACGAATTCTGAATCCCGGCATACTTGGCTGCATACTGGATCTTTATTTGTTCATCTTTCCGCATAAACCCGTCTATGACATTTAATGCTTTTTCCCTGATGGCAATTTTAGCCGGGTCATTCACTCTCATGATCTGTTCGACAGCGGATGAATGTAAATATTCGGTTGTTCTTCCCGGAAAACCGAAGACCATGGTGAAATCTCCTTCCGCAGTTCCGTCCAAGGAGATGGATAATGATCTTTTGGGGATATATGGAACATTGTCGGCAGAGTACTCTGCCGGTTTATTGTCCTTGCCGGCGTAAATGCGAAACATTGAAAAGTCCCCGGTGTGACGGGGCCATATCCAGTTATCAGTATCTTTTCCAAAATTACCAATGGAAGATGGAGGGGCGCCTACCAGCCTTACATCTTTATACGTTTCGGTAACGAATAAATAATATTGGTTGCCTTCAAAAAACCCGCGGATAAAGTTTTCCTGGTAACTTTCTTTTTTTGAATTCTTCCTGGCCTCACTGATATTCTTATCTATTACTGATTGTCTTTCGCTCTCACTCATAGAAGCGTTAACCCCGTTCAATACCTGTTTTGATACATCTTCTATTCGTATGATAAAAGTCACAAACAAACCCGGGTTAGACAACTCTTCCCCGTTGTTCTTTGCCCAAAAACCATCCCTGATATAATTGTGGTCAAGGGTGCTATGGTTTTGCACAGCATCAAATCCGCAGTGGTGATTGGTTAATACCAGTCCCCTGGAAGAAATAATTTCCCCGGTGCAGAAGCCACCGAAACTTACGATCGCATCTTTCAAACTTCCATTGTTTATACTATAAATATCTTTGGCGCTCATCTTCATCCCCAGGCTCTTCATCTGTTTTTCATTCAGCGACTGAAGTAATTGTGGCAGCCACATGCCTTCATCGGCCCTGGCAAGCGACACAATACTTAAAGTAAAAACAACCAATAATAGTTTCAGGTATTTCATACAACAAATTTTAATTCTTTAAAATTAGTGTATTCTGTTTTACAGCCATTCCGTTTGTAATTTCCGGTATCGTTGAGGAAAACTCAAAAAAGTTGATGACTCAATCTGTGGAATCCTGCTGATCTGTGTGATCTGTGCTGACTTTTTCTCCCCTGCCTTGTGTGAATGAAGATTAATTTATGTGGATATCCCGATGTGAAACGTGGATATGAAACAGGATGATTGGAAACGAAATTGAGGGTTTCCCGGGATTATAGCTAACCAGCCAACTATTCAACCAATTGTCCTATCCTTATTCACAGTTTAATTTTTATAATACTTATAAAAGTTGTACCCCTGCCGGATTGCACATAGATGTGGATAGTCTGAAGAAACCCCACTAAAATCAATAAACCTTGTTGTGGATTACCGGGTTATCCGTGTGGATTACTGTAAATAAGTAATTTTGTAAAAGAGTTTATCCACTAATTCACAGCTATAATAATAATAAACTCTTTTTTATAAAATTGTATTATTATTATTATTGTATTAACGCCGGGGATAAAGAAATTTATTTTGAAAAGTTGTTGGACTTGTTGGAATATTGCTCCATTGAAAAAACGAATGAGTAACGAAACATTTGATATTGCAAAATCAGAAATTGATAAAACCGGGTTTCTCGACATTGAACTGGACCCGTCCCTTGATCTTTTTGCCGAGATAGAACGGCTGAAGAAAGAAAAAAACGCGGTGCTGCTGGCACACTACTACCAGGAACCGGATATACAGGATGTGGCGGATTATATCGGGGATAGTCTGGGCCTGGCACAACAGGCGGAGAAGACTACAGCCAACATGATCGTTTTCGCCGGTGTACATTTCATGGCGGAGACCGCAAAGATCCTGAATCCTTCCAAAAAAGTAGTGATCCCTGATCTGAAAGCCGGTTGTTCACTCAGCGATAGTTGCCCGCCGCCATTATTCAAAAAATTCAAAGAACAACATCCTGATCATGTGGTGGTGAGTTATATCAACTGCAGTGCCGGCATTAAGGCGTTGAGTGATGTGATCTGCACCAGCAGTAATGCGAAGGCGGTGGTGGAAAGTTTTCCGAAAGAACAACCCATCATTTTTGCGCCGGATAAAAACCTCGGTGCTTACATCAACAAAGTAACCGGGCGAAAGATGCTGCTTTGGAATGGCGCCTGCATGGTGCATGAAATTTTTAGTTTGGAGAAAATAACCAAACTAAAAGTCCGCCACCCGAATGCAAAACTGATCGCACATCCTGAATGTGAAGACCCGATACTACGCATGGCAGACTATATCGGTTCCACCACAGGCCTATTGAAATACACACAAAGAGATTCATCACAGGAATATATCGTGGCCACAGAGACCGGCATCCTGCACCAGATGATGAAAGCCTCGCCTAATAAAACTTTTATACCTGCACCACCGAATAATAGTTGCGCCTGCAACGACTGCCCGCACATGAAGCGTAACACCCTGGAGAAAATTTATCTATGTATGGAATATGAAATGCCGGAGATACTGATGGATGAAAAATTGAGACTGGCTGCAAAGAGGCCGATTGACAGGATGCTGGAGATAAGTAAGAAGGCGGGATTATAGGAGATTTTTTAAAGGGCTATTCAGATATAAAAAATAATATCATCTACAACAGGCTATGCGAAAAAATGCAATAGCAATATTGATTTTTGGTGAAGCTCAATCAACCAGGAATGCTCTTGAAGAGGAAAAATATAAAAACCTTGCCATCGCTTTCCGGGAGAATGGATTCGATGTTGATTCTGTTATCTATAATGATACAATAGCAGATCAGCTTTACAATAAACTCTTGAAGTATGACGCCATCCTTGTTTGGATAAACCCAATCGAACAAGGAAACAACAGGAATAAACTGGATGCACTATTAATAAAGCTGTCTAAAGACGGATGTTTTGTTTCGGCCAATCCAGATGTGATTGTAAAGATCGGTACAAAGGATGTGCTGTATAAAACAAGAGAAACGGAATTCGGCGGAGATGTTAAGCTGTATCACTCCTTTGAAGATTTTAAAGAAAGATTTCTCTCTTCACAAAAGCGGCCGGCCATCAGGATCCTGAAGCAATACCGGGGAAACGGGGGTGACGGAGTCTTTAAAATAAACGCAACGGGTCTCACAAAAAATAAAATCACGGTAACCCATGCAAAAAAAGGCGAAGAGGAGAGAACACTAAGCGCTGATGATTTTTTGGAAGAGTTCAAGATCTATTTTAATGATGGCGGCATTCTTATAGACCAGCCATGGAATGAACATATTATCAACGGAATGGTACGATGCTACCTGACGGGCACCAAAGTATCCGGATTCGGGTACCAGGAAGTAAATGCACTTTACCCGGGTAAAAAACCAGGCAAAAGATATTATTTCAGCGAATACTGCGGGCTGTTCGGTGACCTCCGGGAAATTATGGAAAATAAATGGGCGCCACAGCTGCAACAAATTACAGGAGTCAAAATTGAAATGATGCCAGTGATATGGGATGCAGATTTTTTTATCAACAATATTAACACGGAAAAGACAAATGAAAAGTATACACTCTGCGAGATCAACGTAAGCTGCGTGTCGCCTTTTCCGGAAAGCTGTATTCCATATATGGTAGAAGAGGTCAGGAGAAAAATTGATGCAAAAAGGGAGGCGAAGTAGAAAAACATTACCGGCCTAATTCTGCCAGCACCATCATGCTGCATTGTTTTTCCCTGGTAGCAGGGTTCACAAACTTTATATCGAGCTTCGTTATCTCATAATCCAAAACAGAAAACCGCTGCCCCAACTGATAACCCGATTGTCTTATTTCTTCCTCATCTCTTATATCATATATCAACCAGGTTTTTTTGCCAGGCAGTAAAACAGAATCGGCAAACGGCTTATACAATGTTTTGGTATAAAAATTAAATGAGGAACTGAAAGTGTTTTTCCAGAAATAGGCATCATCCGGGTTTAATTTTCCCCTGGCAGCAAGGGCCAGCTCTTTGCCGCCCTGGTATTTTAATAATTGCGGATAAAAATTGCTGTTCAGCATGAAAAAAGAAAGGATCATCGCTGCTACAGAAACAGTAACCGCTTTCTGCAAACGATCATAGGCAGCGCTTTTTATAAAATAGAAAACAAGGGCCAGCAACAAGACAATTCCGGTAGTCACCACAATTCCTTTAACGGGGAAGGCCCAGGCATTAATAACAGCGCCAAGCAACAATAAAAGACCAACGAGGATAAGCTGTATAATGAAAATTGTCTTTATCCAGTTAACATTTTCTTTCTTGCTTATAATAAATGCTGCCACCAGGACAGAAGTAGTCGGAAAAACAATATTGAGGTAATGCGGAAGCTTGAAGCCGGAAAGGGAAACGATAACCAACATCACCAAAAACACGGCTGGCGTCAACCACTCCTGCTTGCCCGAATCCGAAGGGGCGGGCCTCCGCTGCAAAAAGTTTTTCACTCTGCCGGCAACAGCCATATAAGCAAGGATACTCCACGGAGCAAAGGCCCAGAGAAAAGAATGCAGAAAGAAAAAATAATCATGCTTCGCATCAGCGCCCATTTGCCCGCGGAAACGCTCAACGCTTTGATTCAGTAAAATGAATTTTACTCCATTAAGATGATCTTTTCCCCGAACCATTTTTTCGGGATGAAGATTGAACTGCAAATAATAACAATAAACCACAGGTGAAATAAACAACCCGAACAAGACAAGCAGCAAAAGCCATTTCCGATTCAACAAAATTTTCCAGTCTTTACGATAAAGAATATAAAACAATGCAGCTACAGCCGGAACGAATACAGCAATATGCCCCTTGGTGGAAAATCCTAATGCCAAGCCCAATGCAGCACCGGCAACGGCCAACCATTTTTTATTTTGGATAAACTCAACCAGCTGCCATATGGAGAAGGCGATACAAGCGGTCAGTATTGCGTCCATCCTCACATCGTTATTGGCTAATATGAATGCGAAAGAAGAGGCAAGGATCAGCGCTGCCAGTTTGCCAACCTCGGCATTATACAAAGCCTTTCCAAGACGATAAGTGGAGTAAGTTGCAAGCATCGTGAACAACAAAGAAGGGAACTTATAGGCGAATGTCGTTACACCAAAAATTTTATAGCTGAAGGCGCATAGCCAGAAATGAAGATGAGGTTTGTCTAAGTAATCGCCGGCATGGTCAACCAAAGAAACATAATCTCCCGTGAGGTACATGTGCAGGGCAATATTGGCGTGGTGTGCCGAATCCGTATCCATTAATGGCACAAACAGGCCAATGATGTAAACCAATCCCAGTAATGTAAAAAGGAATTTATAAATGCGGGGAGGAAGAAAAGCAGTGTTCAAGCAGGAATAGTTTCAGCAAAGTAACTTTTTTTGCCACAGATTAAAGGGTTTTTCACCGATACAGAAGGTAACCCGGGAAATCTGAGCCTATGTATTACAGTGAAGCCAGCAGCGATCCGACTTTTTCTTTTATCAGATCTCTCACTTTCCGGAAATCATCATCATTCATCTCTCTTGGATCGGGAATATTCCAGTCAACGAATTGTTTGGCGGGCATCCAGGGGCAGGCATCGCCGCAACCCATGGTTACCACGGCATCAAACGGGGCATATTCTTTTACTTCTTCCAATGATTTGGGGCGATGGGTTTTTAAATCGTAGCCAAGCTCTTTCATGGCTACAATCGCTTTTTGACTTATTCTGCCGGAGGGTTTGGAGCCGGCGCTATATGCTTTCACCAAAGAACCGCCCAGCATTTTGGCAAAGGCCTGGCTCATTTGGGAACGGTTGCTATTCTCTATGCAAACAAAAAGAATCTTCTTCGGCATATTGGTAAAGATAAAGAGTCCCGACCTGCGGGACTCTTTTTGTTTTTAGCAACAGCCCCTGTCGTCTCCGATGCAGCAAGGATCAGCGTTTACGTTCATGGCCTTACTTTTTATAGTGAAAAATGATATTAACAGCAACCGCTTCCGGGTTCGCAGCAATTTCTTTCATCTTTTGCCGGCTTTTCTGCATACACGGTAATACTGGCAATCCTTGTTGCTCCATTTTTATATTCAGCTATTTCGTCAGTACTTAAATAATTAACCAGTATGTCGTCTGGGATATTGATTGTTTTATCTTTTTGAAGGAGAATATTTTTAAACCCGGTCTCTTCAATGATTGACAAATACTCAGATTTTTGAATAGCACCGGAAACACAACCGGCATACAGCTCTGCAACTTGTTTCCATTTTTCAGGAAGCGGTCCTTCCAATACGATATCTGAAATGGAAAAATGACCGCCCGGTTTTAATACACGATATATTTCGCCAAACACTTTGTGTTTGTTGGGAACAAGGTTCAGGACACAGTTACTGACAATGACATCTGCTTTATTGGCGGTGACTGGCATATCTTCAATATCGCCCTGGCGGAACTCCACATTATTCAACCCAAGCTTATCAGCATTTTCTCTTGCACGGGCGATCATGGGCTCTGTAAAATCAATACCAATGACCCGGCCTTTTTCGCCGGTCAGTTTGCGGGCAACAAAAGCATCATTTCCTGCCCCGCTGCCAAGATCAATCACAGTATCGCCGGCCTTAATTTTTGCAAACTCTGTGGGGAGGCCGCAACCAAGACCAAGGTCTGCATCCGGATTATATCCTTCCAGTTTTGAATAATCATCGGCCATGATGTTATAAACACCATCGTTGCAGCAGGAAGATGTGGCGCCGCAACAGGAGGCAAGGTTTTGTTCTTTGGGTTGGTTAGCAATTTCCGCATACTTTTCACGGACCGCATTTTTAATTTCTGTACTTGTGTTCATGGCTATATTTTTTGCCCCCACCTCCCTAAGGGGAGCCGGAGCGGTTTAAAAATTATGTTTAGTTTTTTTTCAGGGTTTATTTTTTTTCAGTTTCTTCAATAATAAAGATTGTTGCTAAGCCCCCTTTAGGGGGTTTGGGGGCTCAGCAACAGGCTTTTTCGTTTTTTACTTTCAGGGCATTGAATAAAAAATTCAATTCACCATTAAATTTTTCAAAGGCTTTCCAATTGATACAATAACAACTGCGGGGCCCATCAATGGTACCGGTTATTAATCCCGCCGTTTTTAGTTCTTTTAAATGCTGGGATACGGTGGACTGGGCAAGCGGCAACAGTTCTACGATCTCTCCGCAGATACATTCATTTCGTTGCGCCAGCACTTTCAGGATAGCGATTCTTGCCGGGTGGCTCATAGCCTTGGCAAAATTGGCAAGGTCCTGCTCCTTGTGGGTGAACTCTTCTTTTTTATGAATTGCCATAGTAATTAAATAGTTGCTTTTTTAAAACTGCAGAATAAAAAATTTTGAATAGTATTGAACGGCGTTATATGATCCGCATGAATACATTTTATTTTCTGAAACCATTTTCTGATTATATCATAAAGGCTGCTCTCGCTGTATTGTTTTATGGGCAGGCCGCTGCATGTTTTAGGACCTGTTTCAGAAAAAGTCCCTATTACAATCTTGCCGGAGGCGTACAACGCTTTGTTCGCAACCGCGAGGTATTTATTTACCTGTTCTTCTGTGGTAAGAAAATGAAAAGCCGCCCTGTCATGCCAGAAATCGAATTTCCTGTCAGGCACGAACTCCGTTATATCGCTGACAACCCAGTTAACCAGGCTGGCATTTGGGCCCATCCTTGATTTAGCCCGGTCAATAGCGGCTTCTGAAATATCAAGAACAGTAATATTGCTGTACCCAAGGGACAGCAGGTGATCCGCAAAATAACTATCACCACCGCCCACATCAATAATAGCGGCATCTTTTGCTATCTGAAGGTCTCTGATAAAATCAAGAGAAACGACGGGAGTAGCCTGGTACCAGCTTACTTCAGTGAACCGCTTGCTGTTATATAGCCCTTCCCAATGTTCTTTCATATTCATTTTTTAATCTTATATCGCAAATATACGATAAGACTATCCAAACCGGCAAATTTTTACCTATAATTTTTTTAAAATTGTCAGGAAGCTGTTTTTCTCCGTTTAACCAGCGAGATAATAATGCCACTGCCGATGATGCAGCAAATGCCAAGGGAAGACATCCAGTCCGGGAAAGCATCACCCAGGGCCATGCCGATAAATACAGAATAAACTATATTGGCATAGCCAAACACCGAAACGATTCCGGCTTTGTCGGCGCCATAAGCTTTTGTTACAAAGTATTGCCCGAACAGGGCGGCCAGCCCCAACAATAAAATGGCGGGCCACTCCCTAAGTCCCGGCCAGCGCCAATCAATAATAAACAGGCCATCGGCAGCCACCCCGGTTGAATAATGAATGGTCATCGTAATAAGGGGAATAAAAAAGCCACAGAGTAAAAAAGACAAAACAATTACCCGGGGATCATAATAACCCGCCAGCCGGCCCAGGGTTAAATAAGCGATAGCAGCGGCAATTCCGGAGATCAGCCCTGCCACATGATAAAACCAGGGAAAGTGCATGATGGGTTTATAGATCAATAGCATTCCCGTGAAGCCAAGCAACACGGCAAACAGAACTCCTTTACCATGGTATTCGCCAAAAAGAAAAAAAGAAAAAATAGCAATAAACAGAACAGAGGTAAGATTATAACTCATCGCCGTTCCCAGCGGAATGTGGAGGATGCAATATAATAAAGTGTACAGGGCAATAGTCCCCATCACCCCGCGAAAGATCAGCCGGGGAAGTTTTCCCCCAACCTGCACAGGGGGTTTTATTAAAAGCCCGGGCACTAATGCAAGCAGGCCAATGGCATTTCTCCAAAATACCAGCTGACCGGCGCCAAAACTTTCTTTCAATGATTTGGCCGCGCCACCCATTACGGAAAAGCCAAGGGCGGCAAGCAACATGTAGAATATTCCTTTATATCGGCTGTCAAGTTTCATAAACTGATGTCATACTGAGCTTGTCGAAGCATGATTAAACAAAAACTTTTCGTTCCACATAGGGCGGGATCAGGATGACAATACAATAATTTAATCAGCCGTTCATAGGTACCGCAAATGAAATAGCTGCGAAAGAATCCTGTGTGGCAAATCTTGTTTCCTGTATCAGTTATTTGAAGCTATCTTTTTTCTTCTGATTAACAGGTTAATCTGCAATCAAATTCTTTCTGAAAACTATTTTCTTAAAAAATAACCATATGTAAGGGAAACCTGAATGCCATCAAGAGTTGTTAGCCGGGTATTAAAAATATTTGTGACTTTGTTTGCCCGGAGGTTCAGCCTGCCCCAGGTTCCGGACAGCGTTCCGTTGATGCCCACACTAAGGAATCCACCGCCAACATCAGGAAAATTATCCCGGTTTACAATAACACCTGGATTTTCAAATGTAGAAGAAAAGGTATTACTAAAAACAATGTTGTAGCCGAAAATAAAACCAAGCAAGGCGTTTAATTTTTTGTTTCCAGTCAGTAACAAATCTATACTGGCGTTGGGTTCGGCAATTAGCAAAGTGCCAGAATATTTTTCTTTTTGAAAAGAGCCAGTCCCGGTATTGTTTTCCCCATTAATATTCAGCGACCCCAAATTTAAACCAATACGGGATTGTACTTTTCCGCGGTTTCGCTTTGTCAAATAAGTTAGCCCTGCGCCAACGATAAACCCCATTGTGCTTTTAAACGTAGCAGTATATATTGCATATGCGCCGGAGCCATCATTAAAAAGATCACCCGATGTGGCAAATGAATAAAAAGAACCACCAGCAGAAACATCAAAACGGGTTTTAGGCGGGCCTGATTCTTTAAAAGAACCCGATCCGCCATTTAATATATTAAACACATCCAGCAAATCTTCATCTTCATAAAAAGCCCGGGAAAGCTTTTTTTGAACAGCAGATTCGCATCCCGCTTCAACAGCATAGGATGCCAATAAATTTTTGTATTGCTCATCTTTTTCTAAAACCCCGGTACTGTTAAGTCTTACACGGTATATTAACTCCTTTAAACCGCCTTTGTCTGACCAGAAGAAAAAGTAATTTCTTTTCGGAATACTCAATTCGTATAGTGAATATTTCCCCCCGAATAAAAGTCTTAGCCACACCTCTTTTGATTCCACCGGGCCATCAAAAGATTCCTGGGCATCTGCCAGCTCCGCGGCGCTTAGTTGATAAGAGACATGGAAACGGACAAAAAAAACTTCATTGTTTATGCTAAAAGATTTAAGCTGGCCAACACTATATGTTTGCTTTTGTCCTTCAGCCCGGAAAGTAATTATTTCAGGATTTTTCGGCCAGCTGCCATAGTCAATTTCGCCACGAACAGTGTCTCCTGTATTTAAAACAACAAAACCAGGCGTAAAATTTTTTTGGGCTGAAATCCCCGAAACCAGGAAGATTGGCAGAAGATAAACAAAGAATTTTTTCATATAATTAAAGATTTAGATGTTTCGCAGCCTTTCCACCGCGGCCTCCAACGTCTCTTTCTTTTTCGAAAAACAAAACCGCAGCACCTTATCATCTTTTCCATGTTGATAAAAAGCAGAAACAGGGATGGTGGCTACGCCGGCTTCTTTAGTTAGCCGGATCGCAAATTCTTTATCTCCCTCTTCGCTGATGCGTTCGTATGTGCCACAGATGAAATAGCTGCCGAAAGAATCCTGCATGGAAAATCTTGTTTGCCGCATCAGCTGTTTGAAATAATCCCTTTTCTCCTGCATGAAAGATGAAAGGGAAAGATAAGCCTCTTTGTTTTTTAAAAACTCCGCCAATGCAACCTGAGAAGGAGTATGGCAGGAAAAACAATTGAACTGGTGAACCTTCCTGAACTCTTTCATTAATTCTGCCGGAGCAATGCAATAGCCCAGCTTCCAGCCGGTACAGTTATATATCTTGCCAAATGAAAAGCAAACAAAACTTCTTTGCAGCAGATCAGGATAGCGAAGAATACTCTGGTGCAGAATATTATCAAATATCAAATGCTCATACACCTCATCGCTGATGATAAAGATGTTTGTACCATCCACGATCTTCCGTAATTGTTTTATATCTTCTTCACCGATTACACTTCCGGTAGGGTTGTGTGGAGAATTGATAATGATAGCTTTTGTTTTTGGGGTAACTGCTTTTTGTACGGCCGCCCAGTCAATATGATAATCAGGATAAACTAAATTAATTGCAATGGCCTTTGCTCCGTTAATCTCAATATTAGGAATGTAACTGTCATAAGCCGGTTCAAACACAATCACTTCATCGCCGGGCTGAAGAATAGTAGTGAAAGCAGAATAGATGGCATAAGTACCACCAGGAGTTATGGTGACCTCTGTGTCAGGATTGATTTTGGTTTGATATAAAAAATCCACCTTCCCGGCGATGGATTCCCTCAGTGGCAACCAGCCCGGCATGGGAGAATACTGGTTGTAATTATTTTTCATTGCCTCATTTACCAGCTCTGTTAATTCTTCACTCATGGAGAAATCGGGAAAACCCTGGCCGAGGTTGACGGCCTTGTATTGGGTGGCCAAACCACTCATTACGGTGAAGATGGTAGTGCCGACATTGGGAAGTTTGGATTGAATATACAAAGCGGATATGTTTAGAATAAAAGACAGCTCCTTAATCTTAGAAGCTGGGCTAAGGTCTGTATTTCTTCACAAATTACTTCACCGCAATCTTTGCAAACTTCATTTCTGTTTTTGCCATGGCGTGTCGCCGCCAGGAAGGCACAAAAAATTCATTTTCCACTACATAGGCATGCCTGGGCATCATGATGGTTTCATCATTGTTTGATGCAATGTTTTTACGGGTCATTTTACCGGTGGCCAGGTCAATGGAAATACCATATACGGAACTTCTCTTTCTGAAATTATAAACCGATTTTACCTTATCGCCGTAGCCGGGGTTTACATTATTGCTGTTATGGTCGTTCATTATTATCACTAGGGTATTGCCGCTTAGCAATGATTTATAAGAGGAATAATAAGGCAAGGCCCCGCCATTGGCAAAATAGCCGGAATAATCGTAGCTGATACTGAAACTGCCATAGTTTGAACTGCTGGAGCTTATTTGCTCTATCTGGGATTTAGGCAGGGCATTCAGCCAGTTTATTTTCCCCTCCTTATCAGCATTGATGATCAGGATATCCTCATTGGTGAATTTATGAACAGTGGTGGTTCTATACGTCCAGGATTTGGTCGTACTATTATAGGAAGAAGTGGTATACGTATAAGAACTGTACTTTGACACTTCGCTGGTAATAATGATCGAGTTGTCCGCAGGATTTATGTCCACAGATTTTATCACAAAACTGTTTGGAAACTCGTCTTCATCATCATTGTCTTTGGCCTTTTTAGCCTCTTTCTTTTCCTCCTTTGTAAGGTCATCATCATCTGATTCATCAACAAAACTTTTGCCCAGCATGGCTGTATTTATTTCTTTATACGAACTCAGCAGCAACTCCCCTTTTACGGGATCTACCTTATTGATGTAAAAGCCATTCAGGTCTTCTTTTTTGGCGGTATTACTGTAAAAACCGGCCAGCAGCATTTCACCTGTTGGTTGTTCGATCAGGCGCCCGCTGATTATATATTTATCGTCCGAATCCATTTTCACGGCAGCTTCTTTCTTGCCCTTTTTATCATAAACGGCCATTACATATTGTTTGAATATCATGCGTTTTCTTTTTTTCTTTCCGTATTGAGTTTCTTCAAATTCCTTTCCGAGCAATACTATTTTATTGCCGGCGGTATATTTTACATCCTGTAAGCTGTACTGGTTAGGGTTAAAGGAAAGGTTGATAATGGCACTTTCTTTTCTTTTCAGGGCTTTATCGAATACATTCACAGCAATAGAAACCCTGTCGTTATTCGAAATATTGCTGACCATTAAAAAGGCCTTGCCATCCTGAACAGGACTTACTCTCATTTCATAATCATCTCTTTTGCTCTCCAGGTTGTAGCTGCCCAGTTCGGCGAAATCACCCATTAATTCACCCGAACTCTTATCCACCTTGGCCCCATACACCACAAAACGCCTTTCTTTTTTTTCATAGTCGGTAGCAAACATATAGAGATCATTTTCCAGCGGCTGAAAACTATGAAATGTCAGGCCCTTCAATTCTTTTTTATACGTGTTGTCAAAAATCTCGTTGAAGTTTTTATCCATTTTAATCAGCTTAATGCTTTCTCCGAAAGTAGCCCCGATAACAAAGTAGCTTTTCATGGCTATCCTGGATTCGGAGAAATAAAGACCAGAATTATCAGCGGCCACAATATCAAGGTCGGCCGTTCCTTTTTTTAGCTTTATCTCTTCTCCCCAGGTTATTTTATAAGATGTTTGGGAAAAAGAAAAACAACACAGGCATAGCAATGTTACAAGCAGGTGAAATCTTTTCATAGTTGTTATTTGTACTGCTAAAGTAAATTAAAACAAAGTGGCACAAGAAATACTCGGCAAAAAATGGTAAAAGAAGCAGCTATTTCCATTTCTTTGGTAATGACTTAGCCACCAGCTCATACGAATGATCGATCCACTCTTTTACTTGTTTGGACGAAACAGAGCCATCCACCACAATCGTATTCCAGTGTTTTTTGTTCATGTGCCAGCCGGGTAACACACAGGAAAACTCTTCTCTTAATTCAATCGCTTTATCCGGATCACATTTTACATTGAAACGCAGCGCTTCATTGTCAAGACCAGTTAAAAGAAATGCTTTGCCACCTACTTTGTACACCAGTGTATCCGGTCCGAAAGGAAGCGTTTCTTCCGCGCCGGGCTTGGATAAACAATAATCACGGAGGGATTCGATATTCATATCAGGAGGTGATGATGGCGGTCGCCTCAATTTCAATCAAATAATCCTGCTCGATCAAAGCATTAACCTCCACCATGGTATTGCAGGGCCGGATCTCCCGGAAAAATTCACTATGAGCTTTTCCATATTCCTGCCAGCGGGAAATATCAGTTACAAACATTCTTACCCTTACGACGTCCTTCATCATGGCGCCGGCACGAAGTAATACAGCTTCTATTTTTTCATAGATGTATTTTGTCTGGGCATAAGCATCATCTTTTCCCACCACCTTCCCATCATCTCCGCTCGCCACGGTGCCGGTTACTTCAACAACATTGCCCACTTTTACTGCCCGGCTGTAACCAATAACATGTTCCCATTTAGCACCGGAGGAATAATTGGTTCGTTCCATTATGATTTTATTTCAATGTTACCGGCTTCAATAACCGGCTCTCCGTTCATCCGTAAGAATATCTGTGCAACAGTCACCACATCTTTCTGGCAATATGTGACGATGCGCTGTAAATTCATTTCTTTCCAATAGACCTGCCATACCATGCTGCCATCAATATCATCTTTTGGCGTTGCAATGCCCAGGCTGTGCGCCAGCAGGCTGAGGGAGGTATAATTTTTAAAATCCCCAAACTTCCAGAGCTCCATCGTATCCAGGTGATTTACCTCCCAGGGTTTTTTGCCGGAGATGTTCAGTACGGCGGGAACCGGGAGACCATTTATGATCATCCGCCGGCAGAGGTAAGGATAGTCAAATTCTTTCCCGTTGTGGGCACAGAGATATTTTGGTTCACCGGCGGCCCATTTATTCAACATTTCAATAAACTGCTGAAGCACAATTTTTTCATCATCACCGGCAAAACTTTTAATAATGATCTTTCGCTGCCCGCCGCTTCCCTGCAGCACCCCGCAGCTGATGCAGACGATTTTACCAAACTCTGCATAAATACCTGCACGCGGATAAAGTGTTTCGTTGGTCTGGCCTTCATGGTATTTGATAAGTGAAACCGATTTGGTATCCCATAATTGCTTCCAGTCTTCCGGTAAAGAGTAGTAGTCAGGAAACTGCGGCACCGTTTCAATATCAAGGAAAAGAATATTATTAATAGGGAAAGCCGTCATATAGAATATTATTTATTACTTCTTTGCTAAACCTGCAGGCAGGGCTACGAAGGACAAAGTAAAAATAAAAAACCCCGGACAAACCGGGGTAAATGATTTCTGGTAATGTTTTTTTCCGTCAAAGGTGCTTATCGCCCAGGTTTCTTTTTATTTCTGCTACATAATCTTTTATTTCCTGCTCTTTTTCTTTTTTGCAGATAAGCAAAACATCTTTGGTGTCAACGATGATAAAATCATCAAGCCCCTGCAAAAGGACCAGTTTATTTTCGGGCACATAAATCATGCAGTTTTTTGCATCCACCGCCATCACTTTTTTCCCCGATACCGCATTGCCAAAATAATCTTTCTCCATATTCTCCCAGGCGCTGTTCCAGGTGCCCAGGTCGCTCCAGCCAAAAGAAGCAGGGATCAGGTATACATTGTCTGCTTTTTCCATTACCCCAAAATCTACAGATATATTGGTGCATTGCGGATAGATGTCTTCTATGGCCCCGGCTTCCTGCGGGGTATTGAATTTATCTTTTTCTGCCGCAAACACATCATATATTTCAGGCAGGTATTTTTCAAAAGCGGCCAGTACGTTTTTTACTTTCCAGGTAAAAATGCCGGCATTCCATAAAAAGTCGCCGCTGGCAATAAATGTTTTAGCCAGCTCGATATTTGGTTTTTCGGTAAACGTTTTTACTTTATAAATATCGGGGGCCGCTTCAATGGTTTCATGTTGTATATAGCCATAACCGGTATTAGGGTAGGTGGGTTTCACACCGATAGTAACAAGAGCATTAAAGTGGTCAACAAAAGCAAGAGCTTTTTTAACCGTTTTTAAAAATTCATCTGTTTCCAGGACCAGGTGATCCGCCGGCGCTGCGATCATCAGGGCCTTCGGATCTTTTTGCAATAATTTAAATGCGACATAGGCAATACAAGGGGCCGTGTTTTTCCTCGAAGGCTCCGGAAGAATATTTTCATGCTGCAGCTCCGGCAATTGTTTTTTAACGATCGCGGCATATTCTTTTGCCGTCACCACAAAAATATTTTCTAATGGAACCAGCCGGCGGTACCTGTCAAAGGTTTGCTGGATCAGCGTTTTGCCGGTACCCAGGATATCTAAAAACTGTTTGGGAAAATCAGTGCGGCTCATCGGCCAGAACCGGCTGCCGATTCCCCCGGCCATGATTGCTACGTAGTGGTGTTTGTTCATTTGGTGAATAGTTTACCCACCGAAGCTTTGGCGTAGGTGGGTGAATGGTGATTGGTGAATGGCAAGCCCATTCTTCATCACCGGTTATATCAAACCCTCTCTTATTAGATCATGCAAATGTATAATGCCTGCATATTTTCCCTTGTCTGTTACCGCTAATTGCGTGATCTCATTTTTGCGGAGCATATCCAGTGCTTCAACCGCCAGTTCATCCGGCCCGATAGATTTCGGGTTCCTCGTCATAATATCACCTGCCTTTATCATATCTATTGCCGAATTTTTCTCCAGCATCCTTCTCAGATCGCCATCTGTGATAAGGCCCAGAAGATTGTTATCAACGTCAACTACAGCGGTAACGCCCAGCCTTTTTGCTGTCATTTCCACAATTACTTCTTTTAATGATTGACCAGCCAGCACTTTTGGTTTTTCATTGTCGGCATATAAATCCGAAACCCGCATATATAATTTTTTGCCCAACATGCCGCCAGGATGAAATTTTGCAAAATCATCACTCTGAAATCCTTTCAGCTCCATCAGGCAAACAGCCAACGCATCGCCCATTACCAATTGTGCGGTTGTGCTGCTGGTGGGAGCCAGGTTATTCGGACAAGCTTCTTGTTCAACCGTGGTATTTAAAAGGAGAGCTGAATTTTTAGCAAGATAAGAGTCTGTGTTGCCCACGATGCTGATTAATATGTTGCCAAAATTTTTAATTAAAGGCACCAGCACTTTTATCTCGGGACTTTCACCGCTTTTGCTGATAATGATTACCACATCTTCCTGTTGAACCATTCCCAGGTCGCCATGAATGGCATCAGCCGCATGCATAAAAATGGAAGGCGTGCCCGTGGAATTAAAAGTGGCAACAATTTTTTGAGCAATAACAGCGCTTTTTCCAATGCCGCTTACCACTACCCTGCCCTTGCTGTTGGCAATAGCATTGACGGCTTTTTCAAAATCATCATTAATGAATGAAGCAAGACCGGAAACAGACTGAGCTTCCAGTTTGATGGTTTTAAGAGCAACCTGTTTTATTGAAACTGCCATGATTTTAACGTCCGCCTTTATCTCATCAAACGGGACGAAGGGGATAAGAGCCGCAAATTTAGAGGATTTGATATGAAGTCCCTGTTTGAAACCGGCGTCAATCAATTTTAACGCTTTGGCTTCAGAAGACCGCCCCAACTGGCGTAAATTCGCCATCCTCCGATACAGGTAAGAGTTTACCCGGGTATCGGATGAATGCGGGTAAATGAAGTGTGCGACAGGAAATCCTGCCGGGTTTATCCAAACAACCCACTGAAACCCCGGTCATTAAGACAGAGAGATATTTATTTTTCTAAGACACCCTGGTAGCTAACAGGAAAAAATATTCCTGAGCAAGCCATTGTTCGGATAAAAATGAGTATCTTAAATAATTCCGCATATTACCAAGTGCGATGGAAATATTTGAATAATGGGAACAACAGCAAAGAAGCCCGTTTCAAAACTTGCCCCTACAAACGGCAGGAAGACGGCAAAAATTAAGGAAATATCTACTGTAAACAAAAGATTCGATCTCCGTAAATCTCTCCGGGAACATTTTGGATTTGATAAATTCATAGGCACCCAGGAAAAAGCTATTGAATCACTGATGGCCGGGCATGATACATTTGTCATCATGCCGACAGGCGGGGGGAAAAGTTTATGTTATCAATTACCCGCCCTGGTAAGCGATGGCGTTGCCATCATCGTATCCCCGTTGATAGCCTTAATGAAAAACCAGGTGGACCTTGTCCGCGGCTACAGCAGCAATGATGAAGTGGCACACTTTCTCAACTCAACACTGAATAAAAAAGAAATAAAAGAAGTGCATGATGATCTGCTGACCGGCAAAACAAAAATGCTTTACGTGGCGCCTGAAACATTAACCAAGCAGGAAAATCTCGATTTCTTTTCTGATCTGAAAATTGCTTTTTTCGCCGTTGATGAAGCGCATTGTATTTCTGAGTGGGGACATGATTTCCGGCCTGAATACAGGAGACTGCGGGAAATGATGATACAGATAAACCCGGATATACCGGTGATTGCATTAACAGCAACCGCCACGCCAAAAGTGCAGAGCGATATTGTAAAAAATCTTGACTTGCACAAGCCGGATATTTATATCTCTTCCTTCAACAGACCCAATCTTTATTATGAAGTGCTGCCAAAAATAAAGAAGGCACAAACTGATGAAAACATTGTCCGCTTCATCAAAAGCATGAAGAATAAAAGCGGCATTATTTATACGCTGAACAGGAAAACAACAGAAGAGCTGGCGGATATATTAATGGCTAACGGAATAAAAGCGGTAGCTTATCATGCCGGGCTCGACGGCAAATTAAGAACCGAGCGGCAGGATCTGTTCCTGGGAGAAGAAGTGCAGGTGATCTGTGCCACCATTGCCTTTGGCATGGGTATCGATAAACCCGACATCAGGTTTGTTATTCATTATAATATTCCCAAATCAATAGAAAACTATTACCAGGAAACAGGCCGTGCAGGCCGGGATGGGCTGGAGGGAAAATGTATTCTCTATTATTCACATAAAGATGTAAGCAAACTGGAGCACCTGATGCGGGACAAACCTCTCAGCGAAAGAGAAGTCGGGGCTCAATTAATAAATGAAACGGTCGGGTTTGCAGAAACCGGCGTCTGCCGCCGCAAAGTGCTGATGAGTTATTTCGGGGAAGAGTATGAAAAAGAAAATTGCGGGCAGTGCGACAACTGCAGGCACCCCAAAGAAAGAGTGGAAGCAAAAGATGAAGTGGTGATCGCATTAAAAGCCATCAAAGCGCTGGACGAAAGATTTGCTACGGATTATGTAGTCCAGATCATCAGTGGTAAAATGACACCACAGATACAAATGTTCCGGCATGATGCGCTGGATGCTTTTGCCAGCGGCAATGACAGGGATAACCATTTCTGGAATTCATTAATAAGACAACTGATATTGGAAGGGTTGCTTACAAAAGACATTGAAGAGTATGGGGTGTTGAAGTTTACAAAGAAGGCCGAGGCGTTTTTGAAGAAACCGAAATCATTCCAGATAGTTTTGAATAAACTCTATGACGATGCCAATGCAGATGATGAAGAAGGAACGGAAGCGTCCGGGGGAACCGCTTTGGATGAAACCCTTTTGGAAATGCTGAAAGAACTCCGGCATAAGGAAGCAAAAAGGATCGGTCTTGTTTCCTGGGTTATCTTCCTGGAAAACACCTTGCAGGATATGGCCACCATGTATCCCACAACGCTGGAAGAGCTGGCAAAATGCCAGGGTGTAAGCAAAGGGAAGGCCGAAAAATTCGGAAGACCATTTGTAAAATTAATTGCCAGGTATGTAGAAGAAAATAATATTGAACGGCCCGATGATTTTGTCATGAAAAGTGTGGTGAACAAAAGCGGCAACAAAGTGTATATTATTCAAAACACGGATAAAAAAATTTCGCTGGAGACGATAGCGAAAAACAAGGGCTGGCGGATGGATGAGATGCTGGAAGAAATGGAAACTATTGCAGCCAGCGGCACCAAGCTGAACCTGGATTATGCCATTGATGAAATGCTGGACGAAGATGACCAGGATGAGATCATTGAATATTTTAAGACCTGCGAATCTTCCTCCTTACAGGCAGCGCAGGAAGAGCTGTCAGAATATAATTTCAACTGGGAACAGCTCAAGATCATGCGGATTAAGTTTTTGAGCGAATACGGAATGTAGCCGCCTAAATCCCAAAAAGCAAATTCCAAATCCCAATAAAGAGGCGTTTGTCTTCGGATTTTATGCAATCCTGCCTATATTTGCAGCCCGATTTGGAATTTGGTATTTAAAACCTGGAATTTCAACAAATGGTGCGGTAGCTCAGTCGGCCGTAGTTTTTCAATACGACGAAGGAGTAATAGAAAAACAAGGTCCCGCCGAATGGCGGGATAGAGCAAGCTGATGAGGCGAAAACGGATAATAGAAATACGGTGCGGTAGCTCAGTCGGTAGAGCAAAGGACTGAAAATCCTTGTGTCGGCGGTTCGATCCCGCCCCACACCACAGAAGCCTCAACAGAAATGTTGGGGTTTTTTATTTTGAATCAATATAGTCTGCTTATGCCGAACTCCGGGGTTGCCTACAGTTTGGTTGCTGATGAGAAACTTACCTACAGGCAGGCAAACGCCAGAAAGGGCTTAAAATTTTGTAACTTTCATATATCAAAAACTACATTTATGAAAAAGCTATCCTTGCTTTTTACAGCCCTTTTATTTATTTGTATTGCACAGGGCCAGAACCAAACTTCTAAATTATATGTTGCCGGCACTGTCTTATCTGATGAAAAAATGCTGGTGACCGTTCGTGAAACCAAATTTATTGAAGGCAATGTGGTCAGTGCCGAGATGAACGGTAAAAAAACAGAAGCAAAGACTGACAAGAACGGACATGCCCTTCTTGATTTTTCGGCAATCAGCGCCAGCCTGGTTAATCCAACAGTGGCCGTCATAAAATCCTTTGACAAAGATGGGAAACTGCTCGGCACTGCAAATACAACCGTTCAGCCAGGCATTCCCGGGATCATAAAAGGGCCGGTAATGGAAAATTTACCTGCTAATCTGCCAAAGGGGGAAGAGGTAACTATTCCCGGTAAAAATTTAGGAGCAGATGCGCAACTTGTAATCGGAGAGCAGTTCCAGGAAACATTATCAGCTTCAGACAAAGAAATAACAACGTTTACCGATTGCAAAACAGGGACCCAGCCGGCCTATGTGATCACTCCGAACGGGGTAAGCCAAAGCCAAACGGTCAATGTCTATTCACTTGATTTTGCACTTGCCAAAAATTCAATTAAGCCAAGAGAAAATGTACAGGCACAGGTACATTATGAAAGCATACCAGAAGGAACGAAATTGATTTTTTCCAACAAGTCACCGGAAACAATTAATATGACGATACCCGGAGCGGTAAATACAGCCAATGAATGTATTTACACAGTTTCTGATAAAAACGGAACGATCCCGGTAAATATTACCGGCATTATTAGAGGTAATTTCAAAATCGCTTTGGATTTGGATTTCAAGAATGAGGAGAAAGATTCTCATCCGGTAAAGCCTTCTGAGGAACAAAAGCCAGCTGATAATGAAAATCATCCTGAAAAACCACCGGTTACGCAACCCGAATTAAAAACTGAAACCTGTGTCTGCAAAAGTTTTAATTTGAATGTTGGTGAGGTAAAAGATCCCCTGATCAATTCATCAGAGGAATTAACTGTGGGTTTTCTTACCCTGCCTAAATCAGTAACAGACTGGTTCAACGGAACATGGGAAAAAGATAAAACACAAGCTCCTCCAAAGGTAGGCCCTAAACTAAAGATAAAATATATAGAGTGGTCAATAGATATTCCTGTTATTGAAACCCTTGATTGTGCAGGTGAAGAAACCGGAATGAAAAAAAATTGTGGTGGATGGGCAAAACAGGTTTTTCTTAAGGATTTCAAGACTGAAGGCCCCCCTCCGATTAAACTTTCATTCATTAATTCTGATAATCGCCAATATGTTCACTATGTAAAACTTTCAGCAAAATGTGGTGAACAGCAATCAAGAAGCCTCAACATAAGAGTGAACTTAAGGGTTGCAAAACCAGGGTGGTATGGATGCCCGACAGGACTCAATGGTCATTTAATATTGATTTTTAAAATAGTATGTGACAGCAAAGAATCAACTACTGGACTTGATGTAGAAATTATGAATGGAATTTTTTATGGAAGTTCTGTTATTTCGGAGGACGATTTAAAGAAGATGAAATAAGATAGAATCGTATGAAACCGGATTTTTTTACATTTATTGCTTTTCAGAATAAATAACCCGCCGTCGTTGGGTGTTGAATGGCAGGGAATTTGACAAAACACCAACGACAGGAACGAAAAAATATTCCTAATTGATTCTTCCTAAGGGACTCGCTTAGGTAATAGCTTCAATTATTTTCCTTCGCCCTATACTTCCCTTTACTCTTCCTGATCGTACAAGCCACCACTTTATATTCCGGGCACATGGCTTCGGAGTCGCTGATGCTGGAAGTGATATTGTTCAGCATGATATCCGGGAAATGGAAAGCGCTGCTGAAGATGCGGGGATTTACTTTTTACTACCCCGGGGTTGTCTATTGTTCGTTTGCAGGTGAGAAACCTGCCTACCGGCAGGCAGGCAGGCAGCAGCAAAGGCGTAAAAGTTATGAATTCCATCCGATAAGTTGCCACACGATCGTTCAATTCTCCTGATTAAAATCATATTTTCTCATTTATAAGCATCCTTACCTTTCAATGAAATAAAACTCAATGAAAGATTTAAGAATCATTATATGGGGCAGTCGTTGTTAAAAAAACAATTGAAATTGATCCATCATTATGCTATACAATCTGTGTTTTAACCAATGAGTTATTAAATTATAACAATAAAATTTATTAACATGTTTAAGCAATTGATTTTTTTAGCCGGCCTTTTCTCAATTTTTAATGAAACGATTAATGCCCAATGTGATCCTGATGCAGTACAAAAAATTAATGGTAAATGGATAAAAGATCAGGACGCTGTCAGTGGCGCTTCCCAATATGGCTTTCCCGGGGCACAGGTTCCTGCGCTGCTGGCAAAAATGAATAAGTATATCATTCCTGTAAAAGATTTCTGGCCACAGCCTGTCGGATTAGATATTTCATGGTATAAGGTTATTGGCTTCCGGCCATTATATTCCAATGGGCCGCAACCCACCCAGGTCATAACTAATTTCAATAAATTTTATTGCATTGGTGATCAACAGCATAATGTAACACTTGCCGTTATCGATATAGAAAGCAACTGGTTTTTTTCCTTTTTACCGGTAACCGGTACGGGCAAATATTTCAATGACAAGGAAATCATGCTGATGCCTTTTCAAATCGGAACCGTGCAGGGCTACCCGTACTTTGAACCGACCTACTCGGGAGAAAGCGAACGGACACATCATCGCTCTGTATTGCTGTCAATGCCCGGCAAATTACCTTATCATGTCCTTACCAGAAGGGAGGTATTGGCCTATATGAAGCAACAGCTTGATAAAGGAAAAAAAGAAATGATGGAGTTAATAGATCAAACAAAAATTCGTCCTAAAGCAGAGCAGGAGGCTGAAAAACAGTCGGAAGCAAAGTTTTATAGAGAAAATTACTCAGACCCCGGTGTAGCGGAAAGATACCTCGCTAATTTCCAGACAGACGAACAAAAAAGAGATGAAAAAAAGAAAAAAGCAGAACAGGATTTTGCTAACAGGTATGCCCGCCTGGATAAAGTGGAAAAGATGTATGACAAAGAACTGGACAGCGCTGCCATATTGTACGAAGGAAACCTGGCCTGGGGCGCCATCAATGATAACTGGACCTTTGTTCAGGATAAAATAAAAGATGACCATCTCTGCACACCTGATTGCAAACACGGCCACCAGTTCGCCATATTAAATGATGCTTATTTCGATAAAAAATTATCACGGGGCGTACCGCAGTTTATTACCGTAACTTTTAACCTGAGAGTAACTAATTCCAATAAGTTCCGGGACCCCTTTTTTGAGAAAATGAAAGAAGAGTGGGAAAAGAAATTCAATTTCGCCAGCCTGGCCGAACTGCTGGGGAAATAAATATACCAGTCGGCTATTTTCTGTTACTCTCTTCTGCTGGCGAATGTCTTTTGATTTGCTAACAGTAATGCCGTGAATGTTCATTTGCCGAAGAGCTTTTTTCCGTGCAGAGTTACCCAAAGAGGGCCCGGTATAGTATGTTGCTTCAACTATTTCCCTTAGCCTTATACTTCCCCTTACTCCTCCTGATCGTACAAGCCACCACTTTATATTCCGGGCACATGGCTTCGGAGTCGCTGATGCTGGAAGTGATATTGTTCAGCATGATATCCGGGAAATGGAAGGTACTGCTGAGTATGCCGGGTTTTACTTCATCCGTAATTTTTGCTTTGATATCCACCTTACCCCTGGGTGACTCCACGCAAACCATATCTCCATCATTGATCAGATGTTTGCGGGCATCTTCTTCGCAGATCAGTAAGACATCTTCTGTAAGAATATCAGCATTTCTTGTACGCCTTGTCATGGCGCCGCAGTTATAATGTTCCAGCTCCCTGTTGGTAGTGATGATATAAGGATATTCTTTCCCGTTCTGTACTATTTCTTCGGACTCAACGAAATCTTTGAACTGGAATTTACCTTTCCCCCTTGTAAAATTCTTAATGTGCAGTATCTCGGTATCCGTTCCATCTTTCAATACAGGCCATTGTTTGCCGTTATCACCCAGCTCATTCCACTTAACCCCTGCAAAGAAGGGAACCACTTTTGAAATTTCTTCCAGCATGGTATCCGGATCATAGTCTGCCTGCTCATAACCCATCCGGTTCATCATATCCACGATGATCTGCCCGTCGCATTTTGTTCCTTCAACAGGTTCCACCACTTTGTTCACTCTTTGTATCCTTCTTTCGCCATTGGTAAATGTTCCGCTTTTTTCCAGGAAAGAAGCACCGGGTAAAATAACCGTTGCCAGTTTTGCTGTTTCTGTCATGAATAATTCCTGTACCACGAACAACTCCAATTTATTTAACGCCTTCACTACATGATGTGTGTTGGGATCTGTCTGGGCCATATCCTCGCCGATAACCCAGATAGCTTTTAATTTATCATTCAGCGCCGCATCATACATCTGCGGAATTTTATAACCCACATACAATGGAAGTTTTGCATGATAGAACTCTTCATACATTTTATGTATCACGGGATTGGTCACATCCAGGTAACCGGCGCCCTGGTAAGGCTGGCAACCCATATCGGCAGCGCCCTGTACATTGTTTTGCCCACGCAAAGGATTAACACCAACACCTCTTCTTCCGATATTTCCTGTTATCATTGCCAGATCGGCAATCAGCATCACAGCATATGTGCCATAAGAATGTTCGGTAACGCCGAGACCATGAAAGGACATCGCATTCGGTGCTGTTGCATAAGCTATCGCTGCCTCACGGACAAGATTGCGGTCAACACCTGTTACCTTTTCTAATTCATCAATATTCAGGTTTAAAATATTTTTCCTGAAATCCCCGTACCCTTCTGTGCGGGATTCAATAAAATCTTTGTCTTCTAAATTTTCTTTGATGATATAATACAGCATCATGTTCAGCAGCGCTACGTTGGTTCCGGGGCGTAGCTGCAAATGATAGTTTGCATATTTAACCAGTTCTGTTTTCCTCGGATCAATGATGATCAGCGTTTTGCCCTTTATCGCCCGTTGTTTCATCTTGGCGCCTGTTACAGGGTGTGCGTCAGTGGGGTTGGCGCCGATCACCATCATGCAATCGGTGTATTGCATGTCAATGACAGAATTGGTGGCAGCTCCCGTTCCGAATGTTCTTTGCATGCCCAAAGCAGTGGGAGAATGACAAACCCTTGCACAACTGTCAATATTATTGGTGCCGATCACCGCCCGTATGAATTTCTGCATGATATAATTCTCTTCATTGGTACACCTTGCAGAAGAAATACCGGCAATAGAATCAGGGCCGTAGGTATTTTTTAAGTCAGTGAGTTTCGTTGCAATGAAATCATAAGCTTCTTCCCAGCCAGCTTCCACA
>JBGPKR010000029.1:0-28557 GCA_041486045.1 Chitinophagaceae bacterium
CTGTCGTTGTGTTCTTCGCCAAAAAAAAGCACATTGGCATCCGAAAGATCAGCAACAATTTTATCGACATTGACCACCTGCTTTGACCGGGTATCATAAATTTTAATATGATCTTCTATTTTATCCTGTCCTGTAAGCGTATAGGAAATAAGAAACATACTAACGCTGAAAATAGCTTTCATACATCTAAACTTTTGGTGAATGTACGGTATTATAAAATATTTTTTGTTAAATGGATTTCCGACATTTTACAATAATGCTTACAAAAGAATAACGAAATAGAATTATCAGATGATTTAGATCAGTCGTCCTGTTGATTCTGATTTTTTTGCTGTCATTTTTTTGTAAAACAATTTTTCATTTTTGTTTCATGACATATCTGTGATGAAAATGAACCCATGCAGCTGAACCTTTGTGCCCGGTAATGAAAAAAATGAAAAAATACCTGGCCACCATTAACTTACTGGCTGCTTCTTTGATCAGCATTGCGCAGGACACTGCATTCAATGCAGAAAGAAATTTATTGGAAGTGGTAGTAACCGCCAACCGGAGCGAAAGGAAATTAGGGAATATTGCTGTTCCGGTTCAATTGGTTTCTCAAAAAGCAATTCGTCAAACGGGTTCACTGCGGTTGCAGGATATTTTACAGGAACAAACCGGTTTGGTTATTGTCAACAGCACCCTCGGCTCCGCATTAAATGGTTATCCTGATCCATTCGGGCAGGGCGTTCAGATGTTGGGTCTTGATCCTGCCTATACATTAATATTACTGGATGGAGAACCATTGATCGGCAGAAATGGCGGGATATTGAAATTAGGGAGGCTTTCCACCGGGAATATCAAACAAATTGAAATTGTAAAAGGTCCCTCCTCATCTTTATACGGCAGTGAAGCCATGGCGGGAGTCATTAATATTATTACGCTGGCGCCGCAAAAAGAAAACGCTGAATTTCAACTTCATCATGCAACTAACAACACATGGGGAACCGGTTTTTCTTATGGCAACCGGTTTAACAAAACGGGGATTCAGTTTTTTATTAACCGTTATTCTTCTTCCGGCTACGACCTGGATAAAAATATTTATGGTAAAACAGTTGATCCTTACAGGGATTTAAACGGGCAACTGAAAATTACACATGACTTTTCTAATAAGTTACAATTGCTGGTATCAGCAAGACAGTTTGATTCAAAGCAGAACAATAATTACCAGGTTTTATGGCAGGGACAACCTGCTGTGGCAAAGGGATACACTACGGAAAAAGATCAGTCTGATTTTCTGCAATTGCGCTGGCAAATAAAACCGGAGCAAAAATTCTATTTCAGGGCTTTTTATGACCATTACCGGAATAATTCATTTGTAAACCTTGATAAAACCACTATCAGGTTTGATGAAACTTCATTTAATCAATCCATGCTGAAGCCGGAACTGCAAATTGAAAGCAAACATAATAACAGCCGCTATGTGGCCGGTGCCGGAACTTATTTTGAAATGATTGATGCCAGCCGCTATGCAGGTAAAAGAAATCTTACAACTGTTTATGCTTTCACTCAAAAGGAATGGAGCCTGCTGCATGATCAATTTACATTCATAGCCGGAGGAAGGGTTGATAAGCGAAATGACTTTGCAGCGAAACTAAGCCCCCGAATTGCAGTTGCCTTTAAACCAAATTCAAAATGGAAGTTTACTGCATCTTCCGGATTGGGTTTTAAAGCTCCTGATTTCCGTCACCTGTACCTGAGCTTTTATAATTCACAAATCGGTTATTCATTGATCGGGGCAAAAGAATTATCAGCTCAATTGCAACTACTGCAGCAGCAGGGTTTGTTACAGCCGGGCGCCGACATTACTTCCTTTCTGAACAACCCTGACCTGGAACCTGAATCTTCGTTCGGATCTCATATCGGCGCAAAATTCAATCATGTAAAATGGAGTATAGAAACCGGTTTGTTTCGTAATGATATCCGAAACCTGATTGACCGCTTTTCATTACCGTTTACGAGGAGCAATGGGCAACCGGTTTTCAGTTATCATAATATCAGCAAGGTTTATACGCAAGGTATCGAAGCAGATATTAAATACCGACTCATAAAAAACATTTCTGTTTCTGCCGGGTACCAGTTTCTTGATTCAAAAGACAAAGAGATGCTGCGGCAAATTGAGGAAGGAAAATTATATAAAAGGGATTTAACCACCTACTCTACTTCTGTAGTGAAACATTCTGACTATTTCGGTTTATTTAACCGTTCAAAACACACAGCTAATTTTAAAATTGAACTTGATGATGCAAAGACAGGCTGGAACGCTTATGCAAGGGCTGTTTACCGCGGAAAATTTGGATTCACAGATCTGAATGGAAACAATATTGCCGATGACCAGGCAGAAATGGTCAATGGTTTCTGGATGGTCAATATTGCAGTAAGAAAATCATTTTCTGAAAATTTCAGCATGCAGGCTGGGACAGAGAATTTTTTCAATTATACCAACCCGGCAAAATTGAGCAATATCCCGGGGCGGTTATTTTTTATCAATCTTAATTACTCATTTGTAAACAAACACGATAAACATAAAAACGAAAAACAATGAAAAACAAAATTATTTTCGGCCTTGTGCTGATGACATCAATTCTTGCAGCCTGTAGTAAAAAAGACAGTACAGTGGTCTTGCCGGCAACAGTGAAAACAAAAAGTATCATTGTTAATTTTAGTCCCGCTTCATCATTTACTTTTTTCAATTTCAGAGACACAACGGTAATTGCCAATTCAGATTCGGCCAGCAGCAAATGGGATTTTGCGCTCCGGCTTACTACATTTTTGGTAAATAGTAATGCCAGTGGCCCGGGTAATGGTGGAGTTATTTTGCAGGACGGTATTTATGATAATGTATTAATGGCTCCATCAGCCGGGTATGCATACGATACCACTTCATCACAAAAAGCCATTAAGGATGGTAGCTGGTATGATTACAACCCAACCACCCATTCTTTTGTGCCAAAGGCAGGAAAAGTTTTTATTTTCCGTACAGCAGATGGTCATTATGCTAAAATGGAATTGCTGGGAGTGGGCTATGAACCATTCACCGGGCCGGTGCCGCAGCGGTTGATTTATAATTTCCGCTACACTTATCAGCCTAACAACAGCAATAAATTCTGATAATATCTAAGAAAAACCTGTAAAGAGGCTGTCTGAATGAAACAGCCTCTTTTTTTATGCAGCATTTTTATAAAAAAGAAGGTCAATAAGCATAAGAATCTGTAATTGTATGAAGAATTATTTGTTTATTTTTTTACTGTTTATCTCTGCGCCAATATTTTCACAGTTTAAAAAGAACAAATTAAATCCTGGCTTTAGTGAAAAAGAGAGATATTTTTCCATGAATTTTTTTTCAGTGGCAGAGCCTATGTTTGCAATCGGACCTTCTTATGGCTGCCGTTTTTCTGAAAGAAGTGAATGCTTTTTTGAAGTGGCTTATGTTTCTAAAAGCCCGTTTTATGATTGGCAGGATATCAGCCGGCTTCACGGCGCAAGGATGCTGGCACAATACCGGTATCATTTTCTTCAGCAATGGAAACCATTAATAAATTTTGGAACCCGTAATCGCCGGCGAAGGGAAAGACAACAACCTTTTATAGCGGCGGAATTCAGATACAAAGCTTTTTCATTTTCATCAAAAGGTAATTTTGTTAATCCGTCAATTCGGGATACGCTTTATGGCGTTTCTTTTAATGCCAATACTAACACCTTAGGCGGGGCCCTTATTTTTGGGAGCACCTTCAATCTTTCTGCTGACGAAAAATGGAAACTTGAACTTACTGCCGGTATGGGGTGTAAACAACGGTTTGTAAAACTTAAAACGCTGCCAGCGGGCTATCAGGTTTACCGTGACCTATTTCCCAAAGACGGCCCAACTATTCCTTTATTGCAGGAAGAAGCAGGTTTTCCTTATTTTCCCTTTGCTGTCAGACTCAGGTATGTTATAAACTGATATACCTGTCTTTAATAAACCCTGTCAAACCGCTCCATTTCAGGGCTTTTTTGCGGGAAGGCCTTCGGGTTTTCCTTAACTTCGCCATCTTTTTAGAAAGGATATGAGCGTCAAATACAGAGAATTTACCGGGCTAAATCTTCCTGCTTTTGAAAAGGAAATGCTGGCAAAATGGGCAGAAAAACAAGCCTTTGAAAGAAGCGTTTCCATAAGGGAAGGGGCAACCCCGTTTGTATTCTATGAAGGCCCGCCCAGCGCCAATGGTTTGCCCGGCATCCACCATGTCATTTCAAGAACATTAAAGGACCTGGTATGCCGCTACAAGACCATGAAGGGATTCCAGGTAAAAAGAAAAGGTGGCTGGGACACACATGGATTGCCGATTGAACTCGGCGTAGAAAAAGAACTCGGCATTACCAAAGAAGATATTGGTAAAAAGATCTCGGTTGAAGAGTACAATCAAAAATGCCGGGAGGCCGTATTGCGCTATAAAGATAAATGGGATGATATCACCCGCAAGATGGGTTATTGGGTGGATCTGAATGATCCGTACATCACTTACAGGAACGAATACATTGAAACGGTTTGGTGGTTGCTGAGTGAATTGTATAAAAAAGGATTGCTCTATGAAAGCGTAAGCATACAGCCTTATTCCCCGGCAGCAGGAACAGGATTAAGTTCACATGAATTAAATCAACCGGGAACGTATAAGGATGTGAAGGATACCAGCTGCGTGGCGATGTTTAAGGTAGTGAGAAATGAAAAATCTCAATTCTTGTTTGATATTGCTAAGGATGATAAAGTCTATTTTTTAGCTTGGACGACTACTCCTTGGACATTACCTTCAAACCTAGGGCTAACAGTTGGTCCTGATATTGGGTATGTAGTCGTCAAAACTTTTAACCAATACACAAAAAAACCCGTTTCAGTTGTTTTGGCAAATGGGTTAGTTCGTAAGCTACTTGACTCTAACAAGTTTGATGAGGTAACAGATGATAATAATGACCTATTTAAAACTTATTCTAATAATACTGAAGGTAAAATTCCATTTTTTATTGTACGACAAGAATCATCAGACGTCATAAATCATTTTCCAGGACGCTGGTTAGAAGGCATTAGCTATGAACAGCTACTTCCTTTCGAAGCCAACTCGTTAAAAGTAATTGAAGAAATTACCCCCGGTGCAAAACCATTCCGTGTATTGGTTGGAGATTTTGTAACCACCGATGATGGTACAGGTATTGTTCATACCGCTCCTGCATTTGGTGCTGATGACTTTAAAGTCGGGAAGAAATACAACATCGGGATTTTAACGATGGTTGACAGACAGGGAAAATTTGTGGAAGGTCTTGGTGAGTTCAGCAACCGGTATGTAAAAAACTATAAAGACCAGAAAGATTATGTGGATGTAAATATTGATATAGCGGTTAAATTAAAAAAAGAAAACCGGGCATTTAAAGTAGAAAAATACGAACACAGCTACCCGCATTGCTGGAGAACTGACAAACCCATTCTTTATTATCCGCTGGATGCATGGTTCATCAAAACCACTGCGGTAAAGGATAGAATGGTAGAATTGAACAAGACCATCAACTGGAAACCAAGATCAACCGGCGAAGGCCGTTTTGGCAACTGGCTGGAAAATATGGTGGATTGGAACCTGAGCCGCAGCAGATTCTGGGGAACGCCATTACCTATCTGGAAAACCGAAGATGGAGAAGAGGAAAAATGTATCGGAAGTATTGAAGAGTTAGTAAATGAAACAAAGAATGCTGATAAGATATTAGGGTTAGCTAATAGCCAAAAGCTAACAGCTGGCAGCCTGGATTTACACAAACCTTATGTCGATGATATAGTTATTGTAAGTAAATCAGGTAAACCGATGAAAAGGATCCCCGACCTGATCGATGTCTGGTTCGATAGCGGCGCCATGCCCTACGCACAATGGCATTTCCCGTTTGAGAATAAAGAAACGTTTAAACAAAGTTTCCCGGCTGATTTTATCGCCGAAGGAGTTGACCAGACAAGAGGCTGGTTTTATACATTACACGCTATCGCTGCCATGTTATTTGATAGTGTAGCTTATAAAACCTGTGTGTCAAATGGATTGGTACTGGATAAGAACGGCAACAAAATGAGTAAGCGCCTGGGAAATGTGGTTGACCCGTTCAAAACGATTGAGACATTCGGAGCTGATGCAACAAGATGGTATCTTGTTACCAATGCATCACCCTGGGATAACATGAAGTTTGACCTGGATGGTATCAAAGAAGTGCAGCGTAAATTCTTCGGCACACTTTATAATACGTACCAGTTTTTTTCCTTGTATGCCAACGTAGATGGTTTTGCATTTAAAGAAGAATATATTCCATTGGTGGAACGCCCGGAGATCGACCGCTGGATCCTTTCTTCACTCAATACCGTTGTGAAGAAAGTAAATGAATACATGGACGATTATGAACCAACCCAGGCTGGCCGGGTAATTGAGGACTTTGTGGATGAACAGCTGAGCAACTGGTATGTCCGCCTTTGCCGTCGCCGTTTCTGGAAAGGGGAATATGAAAAGGATAAGATCTGTGCTTACCAAACTTTGTATGAATGTTTGGAAACCATTACAAGATTGATAGCACCAGTTTCACCCTTCTTCAGTGATGTTGTTTTCCAAAATCTGAATGTTGTCACGGGAAGGTTTAATGCAGAGTCTGTTCACCATGTTGATTTCCCTGTCGCTGATGAATCAATTATTGATGAATCTTTAGAAGAGAGAATGCAACTGGCGCAGGATGCCTCATCTTTAATATTATCGCTTCGCAAAAAAGCAAACCTGAAAGTTCGTCAGCCCTTGCAGAAAGTTCTGCTGCCGGTATTAAGCGCTTCCATGAAAGAACAATTGCAGAAAGTAGAGGATCTGATAAAAGCAGAAGTGAATGTAAAAGAGATTGAGTATTTAGATCCTGATAATACATTTATCAGTAAAAAGATCAAACCTAATTTCGTGGCGCTGGGTAAAAAACTGGGAGCTAAGATGAAAGCAGTTGCTTCGGCTTTGGCACAATTCACCCTGGAAGACATTACCCGGCTTGAAAAAGAAGGCCAATATAATTTGTCAATTGATGACGAACCTGTAATATTACAGCTTGCCGAAGTGGAAATAAGCAGCGAGGATATTCCGGGCTGGACGGTAGCCAATAAAGGCAGTTTGACCGTTGCCCTGGATACAACCGTGACACCCGAACTGGAAGCCGAAGGGAATGCCCGTGAGTTTGTCAACCGTATCCAGAAAATCCGCAAGGACAGTGGGTTCGAACTGACGGACAGGGTAGAAGTTAAAGTATCGGCTGCCGATGGATTAAAAGACTCGTTGACTAAGTTTAAAGCCTATATTTGCGCCGAAATTCTGGCCGACACTCTTGAAATTCTGTCCGAACTTCAGGGAGGTACTGACATAGAAGTGAATGATATTCCATTAAAAGTCATTGTTTTAAAAAAAGGGTAGACTATGGCAAGTAAGAAAAAACAGGCCCATAAAAAGGCCGCTAAACCCGTTAAAAAAGCCGCTTCAAAAAAACCAGCAGCAAAGAAATCAAAGAAACCCGTGAAAAAATCAGCATCTAAACCCGCCCCGCATAAAAAGGGAAAAACGACCTCCAAAAAAGCAGCAAAACCAGCTGCAAGATCTGCACGCCCCGCTGGCGGGAAGCTTGCTCATAAAGTAGTGGCAAAACCAACCCGTCCTTCAGGCGCAGATACAGCAAAACCGGCTGTTAAAGCTGTAGCGAAGCCGGAAGTTCCGGCCCCAAAAGCTGTTGCAAAGAAACCGGGAATGATTGACCCCAAATCGTTGGTATCAATTAAGCCCAAAGTAAAACCCGTTATTAAAAAGGAGCCACCCAAACCTTTGAAAGTTGTTATACCTAAAACCACTACCAAAAGCTCCGTGAAATATGAACCGGAATTCACCAAGTCTGTATTGGATGCAGGTATGTACCTGCCATCATCCGGCCCTACACAGCGGTATTCTGATAACGATTTATCTGAATTCAGGGAGATCATTCAGAAAAAACTGGATGCTGCCAAAAAAGAGCTGGCTTACCTGCAGGGATTAATAACCCGCAAAGATGAAGGTGGTGACATGGATGAGGCCCGTTATATGACGATGGAAGATGGCAGTGTAAGTATGGAAAGGGAACAACTGAGCCAGATGGCCAGCCGGCAGATTACCTTCATTGATCACCTGGAAAAAGCCATGATGCGGATTGAAAATAAAACATATGGTATTTGCAGGGTTACGGGAAAGCTGATCGATAAAGCCCGTCTCCGTGCCGTACCCCATGCTACTTTAAGCATCGAGGCCAAGCAAATGATGAATAAATAATACAGCTAAGTATAAATGTAAATAGGGTATAAAAAGTGATGGAAATACTTTTTATACCCTATTTGACTTACAGAATCTGCTAACTTAATATTCTCTATTCTTTGCTTATTTTCTTGCATCCAGGAAGACCTGGAAACCTACACCCAATATCAATCCATGATTTGTATATTTGGTGGTTGGATTGCTTTCGCTGGTCAGGTCGATCGTCCCGTTATTACCATCATCCCTTAATGTGGTGGTTTTATAGGTGTTTTTATTATAGGAGTAGAAATAACCAATAGAAATATCCAGACCGGTATGTGGGGTTACCATTTTTGTCATTCCAAGAACCAGTCCCGCATTGGCAAAAAAACCGCCTGAAGATTTACCGTCATAGGTAGTTTTATAAGCGCCGGCGCCACTGCCCCCATAAAAAAAACCTTCCGTTTTTTGAGAGCTGATACCCAGGTTTATACCCACTTGCCCAAAAGGCATGAAGGAGGAAGAAGAGGAAGATTTGAAATAATTCCGTGCAAACCCCCCAATCCCAAAATTAAAACCATTGGCTTTGTCCTGCTGGTAGGTATTGCCCCCCGCTCCCGCTTCATAGCTGGTTTTATTGCTGGTTGGGTTAATATTCAGTGAAATGCCAACAGCCGAGTGATCTGAAATAAACCAGCCCATGGATGGGGCAATATTTAAACCGAATGAAGTGGTTTTTGAAGTAAAACCTGTGGTAGGTGCGGGGTAGGAGACATCGGCCGTACCGGAATTGAAAAAAATGCTGCCCACATTGGCGCCTGCCATTCTCATACCCTTCTTAAACTGGGCATTGGCCGACAGACTTACTACCAAAAAAACAGGGATAAAAAAGGCTATTTTTATTTGCATAATCATCGCTTTGTACAGGCGACAAATATAACGGGCTTCAGGCAAAATACGGGGGGAAAATTTTTTTAAAAAACATTTAATGAATTGATATTTTTTCCTTTACCTTTAAAATCAATTTGTGAATCAGGAAATTCCCTTACTTTTAAAGCCAAAACTAATTTATCAGCCAAATTAAAACGCTATGAGAAAATTCAGACTCCTGTCATTATTAGCTTTAGCCATTACATTTATAGCCGTTAGTTGTACCAAGGAAGGTCCTGAAGGTCCTGCCGGTGCAACGGGTCCGCAAGGTCCTGTCGGTGCAACGGGTGCAACTGGTGCGACGGGCACTACTGGTCCGCAAGGTCCTGCCGGCCCCACTGGTCCGCAAGGCCCTCCGGGAACAGCTAATGTTATCTATTCATCATGGGCAACAGTTACTGCTTTAACTACAGCACCAGGATTACCCCTTGCAGATTCCTCTTTTGCAGATTTTGGAACATGTAAAAGATTTATCAGAACTGCTCCGAGTTTAACTCAGGCTATTCTTGATAATGGCCTTGTTCTTTCATATTGGAGAGTAGGTACTCCTCCCGCCGCTACTGTTATTTATTCTACCATCCCCTACCAATTCCCTGTTGGCGCTCAAACCTATTTCCTGGGCGCATTATCTGGGGTAAATAAAATAATTTATTTCACTTCAATTTTCGGCGCTGGCGCTGGTTGGACTCCAAATGGCGCTGCTGAATGCAGATATGTCATTATTCCGGGAGCTGTTGCAGGTGGCAGATCAACCGGTGTGGGTGGTACGAATTATACTCCAGACCAGGTCAGGGCCATGTCTTACGAACAGGTTTGCCAGCTGTTTCATATCCCTGCTTCCGGTGATGGATGGCATTGAGATAATATTTTTAAATAAAAAATGTTTTATATATCGCCGTCCCGGTTTATCGGGACGGCTTTTCTTTTTAACATGTCTTTTCTTTCGCCTTAATTTGTGCAGCCAAAAAGCAGCAATGAAAAATTTTATTCAATGTTTGATTCCCATCTTTTTTTTCTTTTCAACCTTTGCGCAACCCCGTGTCATTTCCGGTCCTATGCTGGGACCGGTGGAATTAAGAGATGCAAAGATCTGGGTGGAAGTATCACAGGAAGTCAAGTCTGCCGCCATTCAATACAATAAGAAAGGAGAGGCAAAAATTAAAACCGTTTTTTATAAAGGGCAATTGGAAAACGAGTTTAACCCCCTTCAATTTACAATCGGGGGATTAGACTATAATACCACGTATCAGTATAAAATATGGATCAATGGGAAAGCCACGAATTATACAGGTGAGTTTACAACAAAAGACCTGTGGCAATGGCGCAAACCACCTCCGGAATTTAGTTTTCTTACGGGCTCCTGTTCATATTTCAATCAACCTGTTTATGATCGCCCCGGCAAACCCTATGGCGGTGATTCTTCCATTTTTGAAACCATGGCAAAGGAAAAAGCTGCTTTCATGCTCTGGCTGGGAGATGAATGGTACACCAGGGAAGTAGATTATTACAGCGAATGGGGGCTTTGGTACAGAGCAAGTCATGACAGGGCCTTGCCGGTATTACAGAATTTCTGGAGATCAATGCCACAAGTCGCCATTTGGGATGACCATGATTATGGACCTAATGATATTGGAAAAAACTATATTCTGAAAGAAACCAGCAGGGAGATCTGGAAGAAATACTGGTGTAATCCTTCCTATGGTGAAAACGGGCAAGGCACTTATACCATGACCAGCTGGGGCGATGCCGATTTTTTTATGACAGATGACCGCTGGTGGCGCAGCGCAGATAAGATGAAAGATACAGTGGATGGATTTCCCAATTATGAAAAACAGATGTTGGGTGAGCAGCAGATGGAATGGCTGAAGAATTCATTGCTGTACAGCGCCGCCACTTTTAAGATCATTGTTGTTGGCAGCCAGGTACTCAACCCCCTTTCACCATTTGAAAGATTTGGTAGTTTCCCGGTGGAGTATGATGAGTTAATGAATTTTATAAAAGAATATAAGATCAACGGAGTGATTTTTCTTACCGGCGACCGGCATCACAGTGAAATTATAAAACTGGACAGGGCCGGAACCTATTCTTTATATGATATTACTGTTTCGCCGCTTACATCCGCCACTCACGCATTTGGCGGACCTGAAAAAAATAATCCTTACCGGGTACTGGGCATAGATGAAAAACAGAATTATGCAAAATTCACCTTCAGCGGTAAACTGGGAGACCGGAAACTGACCGTGAATTTTTTTGGTATCAAAGGGGATAAATTAGGTGAGTGGAGCATTAAAGAAAAGGAATTAAAAACACCGTAAACTTATAATCATGAAACAAATTGTGTTTTTTCTTTTTGTTACTGTTATGGGGTTAATGGCCTGTAAAGACAAGAAACAGGCTGCCGGGAAGGAGACAGTTGAACAAAAAGCTGCTGAACCTGCACAGGACCCCGCAAAGGACTCTGCAGAGATAAGAATGGTCATTACTGATTTTTATAACTGGTACAATAAAAATTATGCAAAACTCCGGAATTATAAACTCTACAGTGGTATCAAAAAGAAAGATGCCCCACCCTATAAGATAAACTGGGATGAAGTGGAAAAATACCAGGATTTTATCCGCACTTCTGTGCCACAGTTAGGAGAAGAGTTTATAAAGAATCAAAAACATTTCTTTCAGCAATGCGATTCTGCATTTAAAGTTGATGTGAATGATGATATACCATACGGGTTTGATTTTGATTGGATCACCAACAGCCAGGAAGATACGCAGTACCTGGTTGACGAGATAAATAAATCATTGCCCTGGACAATTACATGGTCGGGTGATCATGCAACTGTGGATGTAAAAACAGAGTATGATAATAATGGGGAAAAAACAACCGGAACCGCAATTACCATTGTAATGAAAAAGGAAAATGGGGAATGGAAAATTGCAAAAACATGGAGTGAATAATATTACTAATGACCATTTATTTCGGATATGAAAAAGGCCAGGTCATGCAGGCGCTTCGTTATCATTTTATCAGTCGCAGGGAAATATTGATCATGCTGATACTGGTAAATGTGTTTGCAATGGTATCTGTTGTACTGTATATTTTTAAGAAAATAACCCCGATGGCCTGTTTGACGGGTTCGTTATTATGGATTATCCTGATGGTTAGTTTCTGGTTTATTCTTCCGGGTATGGTGTACCGCAGGTCCATTACTTTCAAACATCATTTCAGCATGGATTTTAAGGAGGATGAGTTTACACTGGGGCATGAAAAGGGGTCCAAATCATGGCCATGGGCTGCTTTGAATAGTTTTATTGAAAGCCCTCATTTTTTTCATTTGTATTTCGACAGCCGTTCTTTTTTATTGATTCCCAAAAATGGGTGCAGGGATGCCGATGAAATTTATGAACTGCGGCAACTATTGAAAAAGAAAGTGAAAAAAAAGTGAAGCCCGTCCAAACCTCCCCGAAGGGGAGGCTTTGCATCAGCACAAAACCTAATGGACTCAAAGTATTACTTTTAAGAAGATTCAGTACTCAGTTAATATTTTCGAAAAGTTAGGGCTGTGTGTTGGGTTCTCCCCTTCGGGGCAATCAAACGAAGTGAAGATTGGGAACGTAGTTCGGAGGGGCTTCAAAGTTCTTTTTCCATCACATAGTGCGGAATAGTTATTTCAGTAAATTCATTACTGGCTACTTTATATCCCATTTTTTCATAAAAGCCAATAGAATTTTTGCGGGCATGCATGCTCATTTTTTTATAACCCCTGTCCCTGGCCAGGTTCTCTGCAAAATTCATTAATGCTCTTCCGATACCTTTTCCCTGCAGATCATTTAAAACGGCCATCTGGCGTAACCGGACCGTTTCCGGGTTTTCTTCAACCAGCATACAGCAGCCAAGCATATCATCATCTTCAAAAGCGCCGATAAGCATATTGTCTTTTTCGTTTTCCAGTTCCTGTGGAGTAAAGCCCAGGCCAAGGGGCTTGCGCAATATATCATCCCGCAGTTTAATCATCTGCCTGTATTCATTACTGCCATGATCAAGAATTTTCAGCGCCATAACTAAGTCGGGAATAGTTCAGGTTTTCAAATTACAAAGAACTTATAATACTGCCAACCGTTTGTAATAATTATTTAATAGCAACATGTTTGTTTTTGGGAGTATTATTGCCTCGTTTTCAATCCATTGGGGAAAAAAGGGAAAAAATAACCTTTCCGATGCTGATTAATTCAAAAAGTATATTTTTGCACCCTATAAACAAAACTTAAAGAACATGTCAGAAATTGCATCAAGAGTTAAAAAGATCATCGTTGAGAAACTGGGTGTTGACGAATCAGAAGTAACCAATGAAGCTTCCTTTACCAACGATCTGGGCGCCGATTCATTAGATACGGTAGAACTGATTATGGAATTTGAAAAAGAATTCAATATATCCATTCCGGATGAGCAGGCTGAGACCATCACTACGGTTGGTCAGGCAGTAGCTTACCTGGATGAGCATGCCAAGTAATGTATTATCTTTCTTGTCCGCAAGGGCAGCAATAAACTAAATCCGCCTTCTGACTGTTATTCTGTTGCGAAGGCGGTTTTTATATTGAATAATGAAGCTTTGACCCACCGGCAATCTCACAGGCTGGTTGTATCTTTGATTAAACTGCTTTATCTTTCTGCTATATGGAATTAAAACGGGTAGTTGTTACTGGTATGGGGGCCATTACGCCATTGGGGAATACTATTCCGGACTACTGGAATGGTTTGATCAATGGTGTTTCCGGAGCCGATATGATCACCCAGTTTGATGCCGGCAAGTTCCGGACAAAGTTTGCATGCGAAGTAAAAGGATTTATACCAACAGATTTTTTGGAAAAAAAAGAAGCCCGGAAAATCGACAAATTCACTCAATTCGCATTGGTAGTAAGCGACCAGGCAATGACTGATGCCGGGTTAAATAAAGAAAATATTAATCCCGACAGGGTTGGAGTTGTTTTTGCCAGCGGAATCGGGGGCATTATGACTTTTCAGAACGAAGTGATGGATTTTGCAAGGGGAGATGGTACACCCAGGTTTAATCCTTTCTTTATACCCAAAATGATATTGGATATTGCAGCTGGCCAGATCAGTATGCGCCACAATTTAAGAGGCCCCAATTTTGCTGTAGTCAGTGCCTGCGCCAGCAGCACGAATGCGATAATGGATGCTTTTAACCTGATAAGACTGGGTAAGGCTGATATTATTTTAACCGGGGGAAGCGAAGCTGTGATCAGCGAAGCAGGAGTTGGCGGTTTTAATGCCATGAAAGCCCTCAGTGAAAGAAATGATGATCCTAAAACTGCCAGCCGGCCCTATGATAAAGATCGTGATGGTTTTGTAATGGGGGAAGGTTCTGGTATGATAGTGTTGGAAGAGCTGGAACATGCTAAAGCAAGAAATGCAAAGATCTATTGTGAGATTGCAGGTTGCGGAGCTTCCGCTGATGCTTATCATATCACTGCGCCACATCCCGAGGGATTGGGCGCCAAAAATGTAATGTTCGCTGCTTTGGATGATGCGGGAATGAAACCGGATGAAATTGATTACATCAACACACACGGAACATCCACACCCATCGGGGATGGGGCAGAAGTAAAAGCCATTACTTCCGTTTTTGGGGAACATGCTTACCAATTAAATATCAGCGCCACTAAATCCATGACGGGACACTGCCTGGGTGCTGCCGGTGTAATAGAAGCAATAGCCAGTATCAAGGCAGTGACGGATGATATAGTACCTCCTACCATTAATCACTTTACAGATGATCCTGAGTTGGATCCCCAACTCAATTTTACTTTTAATAAAGCACAGCAACGCACCGTCAGGGCGGCATTAAGCAATACATTTGGTTTTGGCGGACACAATGCCTGTGTGATTGTTAAAAAGTTTCAGGTTTAATAGTTTAACGATTAAAGTTGGTCCAGGATAAGCCCCGCTATTTGCATATGGCTGCAGACGGAAAGAACATTGAACTTTAAACTATAAACATTTTTTTGTAGCTTAACCCCCGTGGATTTTCTGAAAAATTTTTTTACCAGCCATTCCGGCTCAGCTTTTAAGAAGGAGCTTAAGAATATCCTGGGTTTTAAGCCCCATAATATGTCTTTGTATAAAACCGCTCTTACCCACCGGTCTGTCGGGGAAGGCGCCGATGAAAATAATGAACGGCTTGAATACCTGGGTGATGCCGTGCTGAGTGCCATGATAGCCGACTATCTTTTCAAACGTTATCCTTACAAGGAAGAAGGTTTTTTAACCGAAATGCGGAGTAAAATGGTAAACCGCCAGCAGTTGAATGAGATTGCCGTTCGCATGGGGCTAAAAAAAATTACTTTATACAATAAAATGGATGGCTCCCTGAAAACGAGCCAGATATTTGGTAACACCCTGGAGTCGCTGGTAGGTGCCATTTATCTTGACCATGGTTATAAGAAAGCAAGTAAGTGGGTACTGGAATGCATTATCCTGCCGCATATGTTTATGGATGACCTCGAAAACCTTGAAATAAATCATAAAAACAGGTTATATGGGTGGGCGAATAAAAACGGCAAAGTGCTGGAGTTTGAAACCCTGAATGAAAAACTGGAAAATGGCCGGCGTTTATTTACAGTTGCTGCAGTGCTGGATGGCCGCAATATTGCTGAAGGCAGGGCTTTTAATAAAAAAGACGCTTCCCAGATCGCCGCACAGGTTGCAGTGGAAAAAATGGGCATTATTAATGCCGATTCTATCGGTGAAGAGCAACCCGGGCAAAAAACGGAACAGTAACTCCGTCTTCTTTATTTAATTATTACATCCCTGCAATACTTTTCTTTGTTTAATTCCATTAACAGCCTTCAGGTTAAATAAAGGAGAAAAGAACATTTGGTTTTTGGAATTAACCAGTTTGAAACTATCTAAATTTGAAACTGCTAAAATCTGTATTATGAGACAGCTTCTTGTTATTATTATCCTCGTTTGCGGTATAATTGCCTGCGATCAACCTGCTGTCAAGGGTCGGAACGGGGTAACCTATAAATCTGCAGTTCAGTACAATGATTATATAGTTGGCCGTCAGGCAAAGCTGATTCAGCATGTATTGGATTTTGCAAAAGCTGCCGAGAATGATCTTGACTCAGCAGAAAAAATGCTTGATTTGTATACAGGCGAAACAGCCAGAACGGTTGAAGAAATTAAAGGCATGCCTCCCTACAAAGAAGATTCTTCCCTGAGGGAAGCTGCTGTCAGGTCATTTGGTTTTTATAAAAATGTTTTTCAGAACGATTATTCCCGGATCATCACTATCAAGAAAAAAGGAGTGGATATGACCAATGAGGATATAGAAGAAATGAAGAAAATAGTTGACAAAATAACCCGGGATGAAGAAGGATTCGACAAGTCATTTCATAATGCCCAGAAAAATTTTGCCGATAAAAACCACATGAAGCTGATAGAAAATGAGATGCAGAAAAAATTCGATAAGGAGATTAACCAGTAAATAATTATTTTCTTTCCATACACAATTCAACCAGTATCCCGTTGGTATGTTTCGGATGTAAAAAACAAACTAACTTATTATCTGCTCCTTCCTTTGGCTTTTCATTCAGCAAAACAAAACCTTCTTTTTTTAACCGGTCCATTTCTTTTTCTATATCGGCTACCTCAAAGGCAATGTGATGGAGCCCTTCTCCCTTTTTCTCAATATACCGGGCTATAACAGCATCGGGACTGCTGCTTTCCAGCAGCTCAATTTTAGTGTCTCCCTGCCTGAAAAAAGCTGTGGTTACCATTTCAGATTCAACTTCTTCTGTTTTATAACAGGGTGAATTGAGCAGCTTTTCAAACAGGGGGATAGAATCAGCCAGTTTCTTTACTGCTATTCCGATATGTTCAACTTTCAGCATAAAGCCTTGTTTTTGACTAAGGCGGAGAGATTACGAATTCGGTAAAATCCGGACTCATAGCTAAATTAGAGCTTTCAGGTAGAACCTTTTGGGGTAATTTTGCGTTTAAGAAAACAGAAACAACGATAATTGAATCTATGCTGAAATTTCCCATTTACCTGGATCATAATGCCACTACCCCCTGCGATCCAAGGGTGGTGGAAGCCATGATCCCCTACTTTACCAATAATTTCGGTAATGCGGCCAGCCGCAACCATCCTTTTGGCTGGCAGGCCGAAGAAGCTGTTGAACATGCCCGTGAGCAGGTAGCTAAACTGATAGGAGCTGATCCTAAAGAAATCATTTTTACATCAGGGGCAACTGAAGCAGACAACCTTGCTATCAAAGGTGTGTTTGAAATGTATGCCAGTAAAGGCAACCATATCATCACCTGCAATATTGAGCATAAAGCCGTGCTGGATACCTGCAAGCACATAGAAAAAGAAGGCGGAGAAGTAACGTACCTGAAAGTAAAAGATAATGGTTTGATCGACCTGGCCGAACTGGAAGCTGCTATCAAACCAACGACCATACTCATTGCTGTCATGTATGCAAATAATGAAATTGGCACCATCATGCCGATGAAGGAGATCAGCGCTATTGCAAAAAAGAAAGGTATTCTTGTATTCAGTGATGCCACACAGGCCGTTGGCAAAGTGCCCGTGGATGTAAGCAAAGATGGTATTGACCTGATGGCTTTTTCAGCCCACAAGATGTATGGCCCGAAAGGAGTGGGTACTTTATATGTTCGCCGGAAGAATCCAAGAGTGAAAGTTACTGCCCAGATTGATGGGGGCGGTCATGAAAGAGGGATGAGAAGCGGCACCTTGAATGTCCCCGGTATAGTAGGCTTTGGAAAAGCCTGTGAGATTTGTATGAATGAGATGGAAGCCGAAACAGCAAGAATAACCAAGCTGAGAGATAAGCTGGAAAATACCCTTTTACAGATAGAAGAAGCTTATTTAAACGGCGATAAAGAACACAGGCTGCCGCATGTCAGCAATATTTCTTTTAAATATGTGGAAGGAGAAGGGTTGATGATGGGATTTAATAAAAATATTGCCGTATCGTCAGGTTCTGCCTGTACATCTGCATCGCTTGAGCCATCCTATGTATTAAAAGCACTGGGATTGGGGGATGACCTGGCACACAGTTCGCTGCGGTTTGGTTTAGGAAGATTTACTGATGAAGAACAGATTGATTATACGATTGAACAGGTAACGAATACCGTCAATAAATTAAGAGAAATGAGTCCGTTGTGGGAAATGTATAAGGAAGGAATTGATATGAACAGTATTGAATGGGCGCATCATTAGCCCCCTAAAGTGCCTTTCGAAAACCTTAAACTTTAAACCTTTTAAACTTTTAATCATGGCATACTCGGAAAAAGTACTCGATCACTATACCAACCCTCAAAACGTTGGCACATTGGATAAGAGCAAATCAAACGTAGGTACCGGTCTTGTTGGCGCACCCGAATGCGGCGACGTAATGCGCCTGCAGATAGAAGTGGATGATGCCACTGGTTTGATCAAAGATGCCAAATTTAAAACCTTTGGTTGCGGTTCTGCCATTGCCTCTTCTTCACTGGCTACTGAGTGGCTGAAAGGCAAATCCATTGATGAGGCCATGAAGATCGATAACATGGAGATCGTGGAAGAGCTTCACCTGCCCCCTGTAAAGATCCACTGTTCTGTGCTGGCCGAGGATGCCATTAAAGCTGCGGTGAATGATTACCGTAAAAAGAATGGCTTGCCGGAACTGAAGTTTGATGAAAGTATAGTTCATTAGGAGAAGCTGTTAGCTATAAGCTTTTAGCCTTTAGTCGCTAACAGCTAACAGCTAAAGGCTAAAAGCTAAAAAAATGGTGACGACCGAAAACAGTATTTACATAAGCGATAAGGCTAAAGCAAAAGTGCAGCAATTGATGACCGATGCGGGTGTTGCCAAAGATCCCTCTTTTTTTCTCCGGGTAGGAGTAGTAGGCGGCGGTTGCTCCGGCCTGAGTTACAAACTGGATTTTGATAACGAATCCAAACCCATGGACCAGGTGTTTGAAGATAATGGCATAAAAGTGGTGACCGACCTGAAAAGTTTTTTATACCTCGTCAATACAACTCTTGATTTTTCTGACGGATTAAATGGAAAAGGATTTTATTTCAGCAACCCCAATGCCAGCCGCACCTGTGGCTGCGGAGAAAGCTTTGCGGTTTAAATAAGAAATAAGGAATTAGAAACCTGCCGGCAGGCAGGCAGGTAAGGAATGAGGGAGTGATTTAACTTTCTCATTTTTCATTTTACTGTTCCTTATTTCTTATTTTGCATTTCATGTGGACCGTTTGTAAAAAAGAACTCCGCCAGTTTTTCAGCAGCCTTACCGGCTATATCGCCATCATCGTTTTCCTGTTAGTGAATGGGCTGCTGTTGTTTGTTTTTGATGATAATATCCTGGACTTTGGTTATGCCACGCTGGATCGTTTTTTTCAATTGGCGCCATGGATACTCCTGCTGCTGATCCCCGCTATTACCATGCGCAGTTTTGCTGATGAATTTAAAACCGGCACCTATGAGATATTGCAGACCCGGCCTTTAACCCGCCCGCAGATCATCGGCGGTAAATATTTTGGCTGCTTCATTGTTGTATTCATTGCGTTGATCCCAACCATCGTTTATATATTTTCCATTCAGCGGCTTTCTTCAGGCGAAGGCCTGGATATGGGGGCAACGATCGGCTCGTATATTGGTTTATTTTTCCTGGCAGCTGTTTTCACTGCTATCAGTATCTGCTGCAGCAGTTTTACCAATAATGCAGTAGTAGCGTTTATTTCCAGCCTGGTTGGTTGTGCACTGCTGTATTATGGTTTTAGCGCCATAAGCCGGTTACCGGCATTAGCTAACGGCCCCGATTATTATACCGAAATGCTTGGTATTGATTTTCATTACAGGAGTATCAGCCGTGGATTGATTGATACCCGTGATGTTATTTATTTTTTCAGTGTGATCTTCCTGTTTTTAGCCATTACTAACCGAAACCTGGTAAAACGATAACATGAAACGGAGTTTCGAAAAAATATTGGTTTCAAAATATGGGTGGCTGATGCTGCTGCTGATCTTGTTTGGTATTAACTACTTCGCCTCTGTTTTTCATGCCCGGTTTGATTTAACCAAAGAAAAACGATATACACTCAGCAAGGCCAGCAAAGATCTGCTGAGAAGCCTGGATGATGATGTGCAGGTTGATGTTTTTCTTAAGGGGCAGTTTCCCGCCGGGTTTAAAAAACTAGCCAACAGTACCGATGAATTTTTACAATTGCTGAAAGACCGGAACGGCTCCAGAGTTCATTACAGGTTTATTTCTCCACAGGATGAAATGCAAGGAACCGGAAAAACATATGAAGATACGCTGGCTCGCCTTGGCGCCAATGTTATTAATCTTTCCGTACAGGTAAAAGCCGGGGAAGAAAACAAAAGAGTTTATCCTGTCGCACTGCTAAAATATAAAAACAGGCAGGCATTGGTCAATCTTTATTCTGGCGGTAAGCGAATGATAACACCGGTGGAAATGAACAGTGCTGAGGCGCTGATGGAATACCAGTTTGTCAAAACACTGGATGGATTGGTTAATCCTGAAAAACCATTCATTGCTTATTCAACAGGGAATGGAGAACCCGCCGACTACAGAACATTTGACCTTCAACAAACCTTGCGACAGGATTATAGTTTATTTACATTTAATATCAATACACAAAGAATTATCCCGGATACTTTTAAAGCATTGATAATTGTTAAGCCTTCTCTGCAGTTTACCGATGAAGAAAAATTGAAAATCGATCAGTATGTGATGCGGGGAGGAAAGGCTTTATTTTTTATTGATAATTTAATAGCAGAGCAGGACAGCCTCCGGTACAAACCGGAGACCATCGCCTTTGACCGTAACCTGAATTTAACCGATCAGTTTTTCAGGTACGGTGTTCGTATCAACACAGATCTGGTAATGGATCTTCAATGCGATTTTATGCCATTTGCCGTAGGTGGAAATGCTGAAAACCCGCAATATGAATTTTTGCACTGGAATTATTTCCCCTTATTTGAATCAAACGAAAGCCACAGCATTAATAAAAACATAGGGTTGGTAGCCGGACGCTTTGTGAATTCAATTGATACAATTACCAGCACAGGGATCAAAAAAACTGTTTTGCTTTCATCTTCCTCCAATTCAAGAACCATCAGCACTCCTGCATTGATCAGTATTAATGAAAACAAAAATGTTCCGGAGGATATTACCTTCAACAAGAAAGATATCCCTGTAGCTTTATTGCTCGAAGGCAAATTCCCCTCCTTATTCAGGAATAGAGCATCCAGGTCTCAAACAGACAGCCTTGCGGCATATGGCACTCCTTTTCTGGAACAATGTATAGTTGATAATAAGATTATTGTTGTGGCTGACGGAGATATGGTGCTCAATGACATTTCTCCAAAAAACGGGCCTTTGCCGATGGGCTTGAATTTTTATACATTGAATACTCAATATGAATACCAGTTTGCCAACAGGGATTTTTTGCTGAATTGCCTGGAATACCTGGTAAAAAAACCTGGTATTATTGAAACCAGGAATAAAGACATCGTACTTCGTCTTTTAGATTCTCCCAAAGTAAAAAGTCAGAAAACCACCTGGCAAATCATAAACATTGCATTGCCCGTTGTTGTCATATTGTTATTTGGTTTTATTTACCAGCAAATCCGCAAACGAAAATATGCTGCTTAAAGCGCTGTCTCTTGCAGCTTTTGCCAACCCCTGTATCTTTACATCTAATTTAATGAGGCAGCATGACAACTGACCAGACCACCTATCTTGTTTTCGGAATAGTATTGCTGCTTGCATTGATATTCGATCTTGGTCTGCTGAGTAAAAGGGGACGGAAAGTAACAATAAGACAGGCCCTGTATCAAACCTTTTTCTGGGTGGCCCTTGCGCTGGCTTTTTTTGTCTTCATGTGGGTGCAAAAAGGGCAGATACTTGCCTTACAATATCTGAGCGGCTACCTGATGGAATGGAGCCTGAGCATTGACAATATTTTTGTTTTCATTCTTATTTTCTCCGCTTTTTCTGTAAAGGAAAAACATTATGGCCGGGTGCTGCTGATTGGGATCATGATGGCAATTGTTTTTCGGGTCATTTTTATTACTGTTGGTGTGGCGCTGGTTGAAAAGTTTGACTGGATACTTTACATTTTCGGAGCCTTTCTTATTTATACTGGTTACAGGATGTTTACAACTACTGAAGAGGAAGAATTTGATCCTCATAAGAGCAAAATTTACCGGTTTTTGAAAAGATTTTTACCATTGGTTCCTCATGATGGCGACGGAAAATACAGGTTAGTAGAAAATGGTAGACCTGCATACACTACTTTATTTGTTGTTATCATTATGCTGGCGGCTATCGACCTCGTGTTTGCACTGGATTCCATACCTGCCGTGATAGGGATCTCCAGGGATAAGCTGGTCATTTATACTTCCAACATTTTTGCCGTGCTTGGCCTCAGATCTCTTTTCTTTTTATTGAGGGGCGCTGTCAGTAAATTTGACTACTTGCAGCAGGGCATTGCCATTGTTCTTGTTTTTATCGGCACAAAAATGCTGGCCGAGCGCTGGATCGATCAATGGATTGATAAAAATGTACAGGTTTTTATTTCTTTGGGTGTTATTATGGTTTGCCTGGCAGGTTCGGTTTTTTATTCCATATTTATGCAAAAGGAAGGAGTGCCGAAGGATATTAAAGATGAAAGTGTATGATCTTTAGCTCACTATTTTATTAATTGAAATATACCATAAGCCATATTGCCCGTATTGTCGATGCTGAAGCATTTGTGAAGAATGATGATATGATAGAACAGCTTCTGCTGGACAGCCGGAAGATATATTCACCTGCCACATCATTATTTTTTGCATTAAAAGGACCAAGAAGAGATGGACATCAGTTCATCCAGGAGTTATACAAAAAAGGGGTAAGAAATTTTATTATCTGCGAAATAACTACTTCATCTCTTTACCCGGATGCTAACTTCTTACGGGTAGATGACAGCTTGCAGGCATTACAGCAACTGGCAGCATATCACCGGAGCCAGTTCAATATCCCTGTTATTGGTATTACCGGGAGCAATGGAAAAACAATTGTGAAAGAATGGCTGTACCAGTTACTGCACGAAGATTATAATATAGTCCGTAGCCCCAAAAGCTATAACTCACAAACCGGCGTTCCGTTGAGTGTGTGGCAAATAGATGCACAACATGAGCTGGGCATATTTGAAGCAGGCATTTCAGAGCAGGGCGAAATGCTTAGACTGGAAAAAATGATCCGGCCTACCATCGGCATTCTTACAAATATTGGTGAAGCACATAGCGAAGGATTTATTGATCCGGCGCATAAATTCAGGGAGAAACTGGTCCTTTTCAGGAATTGCAAAACAGTAATAGGGAGAGAAACAGATTTTGAAGGACAGGAAGAATTTATCGAATTACTGGGAGAAGATCTGCGGGTGCTTACATGGGGGTTTTCAGATAAAAATGATTTTGTTCTCAGGAACATTGAAATACAAGATGACAGCACGAAGATCACATTGAAATATGATTCCGTTGAAGTGGAAATGATGATTTTGCTGACCGATGATGCTTCGGTAGAAAATGCCGTTACCTGTTGCTGCACGCTATTACACCTGGGTATTACCCCTGCTGTTATTGGTGAAAGAATGAAAACACTTCAACAGGTAAATATGCGGCTGGAACTGAAAAAAGGCATCAATCATTGCTCCGTCATCAATGACAGCTACAGCGCCGACCTCAGTTCATTGGAAATTGCGCTGAATTTCCTTGATCAGCAAAGTTCGGGAACGAAGAAAACGGTTATACTGTCTGATTTTTTGCAAAGCGCCATGCCCGATAATGAATTGTATTTACAAATACTGGCGGCCCTCAATAAGCATAATGTTGCCAGGCTGATCGGTATCGGCGAAAGAATTTCTTCCAATATACATCAGGCAAATGAATTACAAATTGAGTTATATCCTTCCACTGAAAATTTTAGTAAACAATTCCGTACTTCACAGTTTAAAGAAGAAACAGTTTTAATAAAAGGAGCCCGGCTGTTTGCTTTTGAAGATATTGTTCAATTGCTGGAACAGAAAGTGCACCAGACCGTACTTGAAATAGATCTGAACGCAATTGTTCATAACCTGAAAGAATATCAAAAACTGCTGAACCCATCAACAAAAGTGATGGCGATGGTAAAAGCTTTTGCGTATGGAAGCGGTGGTGCTGAGATTGCAGGTATTTTACAATATCATAAAGTGGATTTCCTGGCAGTAGCTTACGCTGATGAAGGGGTGGAGTTGCGGCGAGCCGGTATTTTACTTCCCATCATGGTGATGAACCCGGAAGAAAGCGCCTTTGACTCAATTGTGGAGCATCATCTTGAACCGGAGATATATTCATTTGAGCTTCTTCACAAATTTGACAGGTTCCTGCAACAGGAAGGATTGCAGCAATACCCGGTTCATATTGAAATAGAAACAGGGATGAACCGGCTTGGGTTCGCAGCAGAAGATATGGAAAAACTATCTGCTTATCTGCTGTCCACCAACTCTTTTAAAATTCAAACTGTGTTTTCTCATCTTGCCGCCAGTGAAGAAGAGTTGCAGGATGAGTTTACCATTGAACAGTTTAACCGGTTCAATAATGCAGCAACCGCATTACAGAACAGGATTAATTACAGTTTTCTCCGGCATATTGCTAATTCGGCAGCTATTGTAAGACACCCGCAATTACAGATGGACATGGTGAGGCTGGGAATCGGGTTATATGGAGTTGACAGTGCCTATTCACAAAAATTAAATCTTCAGACTGTTGCTACTTTAAAATCCACCGTTGCGCAAATAAAGCAATTGAAAAAAGGAGAATCGGTGAGCTACAACCGTCAAACCATTATGAACCGGGATTCCGTTATTGCCACGATCCGCATTGGCTATGCAGATGGTTATCCACGCAGGCTGGGAAATGGAATTGGAAAAATATGGATAAAGGGAGAAATGGCCCCTGTTGTTGGGGTGATTTGTATGGATATGATTATGATTGATATAACAAATATCCCTGCTGTTCAGGAAGGAGATGATGTCATCATTTTTGGAAGCCAGTTACCCGTGCAGCAGGTTGCACAATGGGCTGATACTATTCCATATGAAATAATGACCGGCATTTCACAGCGGGTAAAAAGAGTCTATTTCGAGGAATAAGATTTAACAACATGGCAAAAGTTCAAAAAATCTAAAACTGTATATTTGCCAGACTTATGAAATCACTCAGGTTAAAACACGTGGTATTCATCATCGCTGCCATCATTATTGTTGACCAGGCGTTGAAGATCTGGATAAAAACATCTTATCCACCGGGGCATGTGACAAATGTATTGGGAATGGATTGGTTTCGCCTTCATTTTATTGAAAATTCCGGGATGGCCTGGGGATGGAAGTTTGGCAATGAAACCGGTAAAATGATTTTGACATTGTTCCGCCTGGCAGCCGTCATATTTGGCACATGGTATCTGGGTCAAATCGTGAAGAAACAATACAGAAGAGGGTTTATTGTTTGCGCGGCGCTTATTTTTGCCGGCGCATTAGGCAATTTGATTGATAGTATGTTTTATGGAATGATATTCGACAAAGGACTTTCTGCATCAAGCAATTATTTGCAATATCCCGGCATTGCTTCTTTTTCTCTGGATGGCTATTCTTCTTTTCTTCATGGCAGTGTGGTGGATATGCTTTATTTTCCCATATTTGAAGACAAATATTTCCCATCCTGGTTCCCCTTTGTGGGAGGCGATAAATTTACATTTTTCAGCCCCATCTTTAATATTGCTGATGCATCTATTTCTGTCGGCGTTATAACTTTATTACTTTTCCAAAAAAAATTTTTTAAAAAACATTCCCCCAAGGAATCACATTCAACCGTGGAAACCAGCACGGACGTCAGCGATAAAGTGCAGGTACTTTGATACCACCACTTTCTATGATGAGGAATAAGAAAACTTATTTAGGTCCCTTAATCACACTCTTTTGTATGATCATAGCGCCTGACTGCAGGCGGAGAAAATAAACGCCGGAGGCCAGTTGACTGGTGTTGGTAACTGCCAGCCTGTTAATACCCGCAGCTATAACAAAAGTTCTTTTATTGACTGTTCTCCCAGACTGGTCAATCAGTATTGCCTCTGCCGTGCCATTATGATCAGCAGCAACTTCAAACTGCAGTGCGCTGCTGAAAGGATTGATTACTGAGACAAAGAAAAAAGAATCAGCAGAAGCGGCTAATAGAATTGTTCTGGAATAACTGGATTCACCGGAAATATTCCTCATTTTTATCCGGTAAAATGTTTTTCCGGTTAATAGGGACGGATCTGTAAAGGAATAAAAATTTTCCTGAGACGTAGAATCATTACTGCTGGTTATTGTTGCAATAGTTGAAAATACAGAACCATCTGTGCTTTTTTCTATCTCAAACAACAAAGGTTCATTTTCCGGGGCCGTGGTCCATTTTAATATTGCATAGTTATTCGATACATAGCCATTAAAGGACAGGAATTGCGTGGCAAGGCCAATTCCGCAATCAACAACTTTCAAAGTAATGATGCCGGGATCTGTAAACCTGCAATTTACATCTGAAAGATTGCTAAGCGTTGTGGCGACAACAAGCCTGTACAGATCTCCATTATTTCCCAGTTGGGTTTGACTGGGTGGTACAGTATAAGAGCTTACATATTCCCACGCAGTCCCGTTCCAGAAGGGTATTGCGGGCCCCGAAGGAGCCGTAACATCAGACCATGAGGCGCCGCCATTGGTGCTGCGTTGCCATTTATAATAAACATAGTTGTTGAAGAATGACCTTACGGTATCCTGGAGTACAATAGTATTACTGTCACACACTACTGGGTTATAGCTGGGCGCATATTTCATGGCAGGGGAGCAGGTACTGACTGAAATATCATCCAGTGCCCAGTCATTACCACCACCACCCGGGGCATTATTAAAAAATTTTAATGTAAAACTTGTTTGAACCACACCTGTCAGAAAAGTAAAACCTTTTTTTACCCATTGCCCGTTGTACAGCAGGTTGCCGGTAGTATAATAGTCAATGCCATCGATTTCAAAAGTAAGGTTGGGACGAACACCTGATGAATCACCAGCGGCAGTGGGAATATAACCGGCGCCGGAGGCGCCTACACCATTAGAATCACAACCACACTTGGAACAAATATTTCTCATCCAGCAGGAAACTTCATAATAAGTATTGGGACAAAGACCCGAAATGGTTTGCTGGAAGGAGGAGTCAATACGATAAGCTGCATTGATCACAAGCATATAGCCGCCATTTCCTGCTACAGTATCGGCAGCAGGATTGCCTGCAGTGGGTGATGCAGCCCCGGTATGGTCGCCGATAATATCCCATAAAGTAAATACACGGTGAGTGGGTGAAGAATTGTCGGGTTTGGCCCATGTGTCCAGCGTCGTATAATTCTGACGGGTTGATGTATTATTCGGGATACCATAAAAATAATCCTGCGGGGAATTCACATCAAAAAAATTATAGGTATAGCCAGCGGGTACATTAGCCGAGGTTCCGCGGTTGCGGGCCTTGCCGCTGCCAAAAGTCCCATTCGATTCTGTACCAATTGCATTGGTGCCAACCGTATTGGAGCAAATGCCATAATTTGGATATACCTGTATGATATTTGACGGGAAAGTAAATGTTAGTATAGGGTTAACCCCGCTTTTGTATGTCATGTTGCCCCCGCCTGTACTGATATTCGTTCCTGTTGCAGCTGTTACTCTTATTCTGAATGAGGCGATCATGATACAGGCACTGCCGTAAAAAGAAGGTTTATGGGTATTGGCAACCCGTCCTCTTCTGAACGCTGTAGCAGGAGCTGCAGCAGCATTGTAACCAAGATGAATAGTGATATTGCTTCCGCTGATCCACCCGGGATCATCGCCATATGCATCAGTAAACTGCTTGTATATTTTTCCTTCGTTGGTAAGTACCCGCACGGTTCCTGCAATATAGGCGGTACCTGCAGGGACGGCGTCCTGGTACCTGCAACTGTCGAAGGTACCTGCACGTACAACGAAAGAAGCCCTGATTTCGAGCGTATCGCCTGTTTCTACAGTGCCGCCATTCAAACCCTTTGTTACATTGATATAGCTTTTTCCAAAGTCAATATTCTGACCGGTTGCCTTTTCTGTTCTGCAAAGAATAAATAATGCGGCAAAAAAAATAAAGCGCAGTAAAAAAAATACACGAGGTATAATTTTTTTCA
>JBGPKR010000030.1:0-27987 GCA_041486045.1 Chitinophagaceae bacterium
TTACTCGTTGCTTACGGATCAGCCTATTTAAAAACAGTACTACCAGCTACTAACACATCCGCCCCCGCAGCGATAATTGACGAAGCATTTTCTAAAGTAACGCCACCATCAATCTCGATCTGCACTTTCAATCCTCTTTCATCGATCATTTTGCGGAGTTGCTTTATTTTATCCATGGTATGCGGGATGAATTTCTGACCGCCATAACCAGGATTCACACTCATCATACATACAAGGTCAATATCAGCCAGCACATCGCTGAGTTCAGATACAGCTGTATGGGGATTGATGGCAACACCGGCCTTCATGCCCAATGATCTTATCTGCTGAACATTTCTGTGCAGGTGTTTACAGGCTTCAATGTGGACAGACAAAATATCGGCGCCGGCATTTTTGAATTGTTCTGCAAATTTTTCCGGTTCAATGATCATTAAGTGTACATCGCAGATCTTAGTAGTGGCTTTTCTGAAAAACTCTACCAGCATCGGCCCAAAGCTGATATTGGGAACAAAGCGGCCATCCATGATGTCCAAATGATACCAATCAGCAACACTTTCGTTCAGCATGTTGCATTCATCATCCAGTTTCAGGAAATTGGAAGCAAGGAGGGAAGGGGCGATGATGGGCATTACAAAGGATTTGCGGTGCAAGATACTACTGGATTTGGTTAATTGGTTAAATGGGTATTAGTTAATTGGGCTGTTCGGTTTTACCAATCAACCAATTAACCATTTAACTAATTAACTATTTTCCCAAACTCTCCGCTGCTTCTTTTGCTTCTGTAAAAGTTTTATCCAATCCATATGCTCTTTGATAGTTGAGCTTTGCTTCTTCTTTTTGTCCCATGGCTTCCTGGCATTTGCCCATCCAGAAATAGGCATCAGGATATGTGGCGGAGATCGTATTGGCTAATTGAAAAGTTTTCAGCGCCTCGTTGATTTTTTTCTGGTCATACTGCACACTTCCTTTTTCTATATAAGCGGGCAGGTAATAATAATCGTGTTGAATAGCTTCATTAAATAAAGCCAGGGCTTTTGCTTTATCATTTATGTTGGCAAAATAAATGCCTTTATAATAATAAGGTTCGGCATGCAGATTCATAGAGTCTTTTTTGATCAGTGAATCACAAAGCCGTATCACTTTTGCGTTGTTGCTTTCAGCATATTTTTCGGCCAATGTTTTGTTCAGGTTAAAATCAAAAGGGGTAAGCGAATAAGCGGTTTCTAGAATTTGTATGGCCCCGAGCTGATCCCCTTTTTTATCCAGCAGGTCAGCTTTCATTTTTAATACATCCACCTGTTCTGCATTTTTTGCCAGTAACTCATCACATATTTTAAGCGCTTCGTCAGTTTTATTCTGACCATCATAAGAACGGGCAAGGGTCAGTTGCAATAAAAAACTATTGGGTAATTCTTTCAATGCCTCATTCAGGAAAATAATGGCAGAATCTGTTTTTTTATCCAGCAAAAGATTGCTGATGCCCAAAGCATATTTTTCATCTTTTTTTAACAACCATGCCTTCTGGAAATCTGCGAGGGCCGGTTCAGGAAGATTATTTTTATTGAGCAACACGGCCCGGCGAAAAAAAAGATCATCTCTTTCTGGTTCTTTTTTAATGCTGTCGGTCAGGGGGGCGTAGGGTTGCCGGCTTAATATATCGGCAAAAGGAGAAGTATTATTTTTATCATGACAACTATTGAGTAAAATCATAGTGATTAAACTCCCGCTAATTATTTTTGTAAGTTTATTCATCATTCTCTAAATGAGTCCTTCGGACAAAACTAAATGATTTTGTAAACGGAGACATGACAATTGGCTGACAAAGAACAGATTTAACGAAAATAACTTTGCCGGCCGCCTACCATCAGGCAGGCGTTGCGATAAACGAAAAAATATGAAAAAACTTGCTTTGCTATTTGGAATAATTATAGTTATTGTAACTTTTACTTCTTTCAGGTTCGACTCCCGACTCCCGACTCCCGACTCCCGCATCGCCGTCGGCAAGCCTATGGCGGCCGATGGACTCCCGACTGACTCTATTCAATATCCCGAAGAAACACATTTCAAAAACGTTCAGCAACTCACATTTGGCGGGGATAATGCCGAAGCTTATTTCAGTTTTGACGGGAAATGGATCATCTTTCAGCGTACCAATCCCAAGGAAGGAATAATGTGCGATGAAATGTTCATTGGCAAAGTCCCAAAGCAAGGAGAAAAATTTGAATACAAAAGAGTGAGCAGCGGGAAAGGAAGAACCACCTGCGGCGCTTTTATGAAAGACGGCAAACATATTATTTATGCTTCTACCCATCTTGGCGCCGATACATGCCCGCCCGTACCTGACAGAAAAAAATACGGCAACAAATACATCTGGCCCCTGTATGACAGTTACGATATTTTTATGGCTGACCTGGATGGGAAAATTATAAAGCAGTTAACTCATTCCAAAGGATATGATGCAGAAGCTACCCTGAGTCCTGATGGAAAGAAGATGATCTATACCAGTGATAAGGACGGAGATATTGACTTATATATTATGGATCTGAAAACAGGTAAAGAAAAAAGAGTAACTAATACATTAGGTTATGATGGGGGAGCATGGTTTAGCCCCGATGGGAAAAAGATAATCTGGCGGGCAAGCCGGCCATCTACTGAAGAAGCAATAAAAGAATACAAAGAATTGCTGGCCGAAAACCTGGTTGCTCCAACCAGTATGGAAGTTTTTGTTGCCAACGCGGATGGAACAAATGTCCACCAGGTTACTCATTTCGGGCAGGCCAACTGGGCGCCGGCCTTTTTCCCCGATGGTAAACGCATCATATTTGCCAGCAACCAGGAATATAAACGGGGCTTCCCGTTTAACCTTTATTCTATTAATGAAGACGGGAGCAATCTGCAAAAGATCACTCATGAGAAGATCTTCGATGCCTTCGCCATGTTTTCCCCAAAGGGCAAAAAAATAATTTTCTGCAGCAACCGGAACAATGGGGGCACGCATGATACCAATATATTTATAGCAGATTGGGTGGAATAAAGTTCAAAGTTCACAGTTTACAGTTCAAAGTTTGATAGTTTAAGGTTGTCTTTTAATCTAGGATCGGCTAACTTTGAACTGCGAACTTTAAACTTTAAACCTTCTATATGTACAACGGCCTTCTGCACCTGCACAGTGTTCTCCGCTGGATTATTCTAATTTTACTGCTTCTTGCTTTGTACAAAAATATTGCTGACAGGAAGGGAGCATTTACCGCCACACATAATAGATTAGGGTTGCTATTAATGATTTGTGCTGACCTCCTGTTACTGGTTGGCTTATACCAATGGTTTGTCGGCGATTGGGGGCTAAAAAGTATTCAGAATAATGGGATGAGTGTCGTGATGAAAAATGCTGTGCTTCGTTTTTTTGCTATTGAACATACCACCGGCATGCTGATAGCCATAATACTGATTCACCTGGGGTATTCTTATGGAAAAAAGTCAGTTCCCGATCCTCAAAAGCATAAAAGGATCCTATTGTATTTCGGGTTGGCGCTGTTGATAATTTTAATTTCCATTCCATGGCCATTCCGGCCAATGGGCGCCGGGCGGCACTGGCTGCCGGGATTGTGATGTTTTGGCGCCGGGGTTTACAAGTTTATTTTTCATAATAGTTTTTTATGCACAAACCAACCGTTCTCATATCATTCCTGTTATTTGTATCATCGGTCATTGCTCAGAACACTGTCCGGTTGGAAATAAAATCCTTGCCTTCTTATCATCCCACCGGATCCGGCATTTATGCAGCCGGTTCTTTCAACGGATGGAACCCGCAGAATGAACAATATAAATTCCAACGGGATGATAATGGCAATTACTTCCTAAACCTGAAATTAAATGCCGGTTCTTATGAATACAAAATAACCCGTGGCGGCTGGGACAAAGTAGAGTGTAAGAAAGAGGGGATTGGTATAGCTAACCGGTCGTTAAAAGTAGAAGCTGACCTGACTGTTGAACTGAATATCGAAGAATGGCAGGACAGGTTTCCACCCAAACCAAGAGTAAGCAGCAGGGGTAATCATGTTCATATTATCGATACAGCTTTCCTTATTCCGCAATTGAACAGGGTGAGAAGAATATGGATCTACCTGCCGGATAATTATGCTGTTTCAAAGGATCGTTATCCTGTGTTATATATGCATGACGGGCAGAATGTGTTTGATGATGCCACTTCTTTTGCCGGAGAATGGGGTGTGGATGAATGCATTGACTCGATGAAGATAAAATCCATTGTGGTGGCAATTGATAATGGCGGCGATAAAAGATTGAATGAATATTGTCCCTATGATTTTTCGCTGAAAGGCATTGCCATTAATTATTCATCCAATAAAGGAGAAGGAAGCCAGTACATTGATTTCCTCGTAATGACTCTAAAACCCTTTATTGATCAGCATTACCGCACACTAAAAGACAGGAAGAATACATTTATTGCCGGCAGTTCGATGGGAGGACTCATTTCAATGTATGCCGTACTAAAATATCCCAAAGTATTTGGCGGGGCCGGTGTTTTTTCCCCTGCATTCTGGGTTGGCCCAGGGATTTTTGATGATATAAAAGCAAAGGGAAAAAAAGTTAACTCCTATATCTATTTCTATGCCGGCAGGCAGGAAAGTGAAACTATGGTGCCGGATATGCTGAAAGCTTTTGATGATATGTCGGTTGTATCAAAGTCCCGGATGATCAAGGTTGTAAGGGGTGATGGGAAACATAATGAGCCGACATGGAGAAAGGAGTTCCCGTTGTTTTATAAGTGGATGATGCCCCCTAAATCCCCCTAAAAGTGGACTTGCTGATGCAGAGCCTTCACTTATGAAGCGCAACTGTGTAATTAATTTTTCAAAATTAGGAGACTTGTTAAGCCCCCTTTAGAGGGTTGGGGGCTAAACTTCATAACAAACCCCTTCCAACGCCAATTCTGTATTTTCAAAAACCTCTCTTGCTTCGTTTTCAAACTCCTCTAATGTATCATATTTGCTGCTGAAGTGGCCGATCAGTAATTTTTTAACTCCTGCTTTTTTGGCTAATACTGCTGCTTGTTTGCTGGTAGAATGAAAGCGGCTTTCAGCTCTTTCTCTCAAATTATCGAGATAAGTGGTTTCATGGTAGATCAGGTCAGCACCCTGTATATGAGAAATAAGGGATTCATCATATTTAGTATCGGCGCAGAAAGCATATCGCTTGCCCGGTTCGGCTGCATCAGTCACCCATTCGTTTTTAATAACAACCCCATCTTTCCCCGAATAGTCTTCCCCGTCTTTCAGTCTTTCATAAAATGACAGGGGGATCTGATATTCTTTTGCATTTTCAGGGTTTAGTTTCCTGGGCCGTTTCTTTTCTGCAAATACAAAACCGTAACATTCTATCCGGTGGTTGGTGCGGAAACAGGTCACCTCCAGTTTCTCTGTTGTTAAAAGAGTAGCAGGTTGTGTAATCGTATGCAGGTGTAAAGCATAAGGCAATTTTGTGTCTGCAACTTTTAATTGGAGTTCAATAATGTCTTTTAGCGGGGATGGCCCGAATACATGGAGCTCCTGCTGGTGATTCAGTAATCCAAAACTGTTGATAAGACCGATCAGCCCGAAATAATGGTCGCCATGCAGGTGGGAGATAAAAATGTGGGATATTTTGCTGCGGCGGATCTTATAATTGATCATCTGTATTTGTGTGCCTTCCCCGCAATCCACCAGGTAATTATTGCCATCCAGCGTCACTACCTGGCTGGTAGGATGACGGTCAAATGCCGGTACTGCAGAATTATTGCCGAGAATGGTGACAGCAAACATGAAACGGTTAGCGGTTTTGATGTGTGTATCTGAATAGAGGAAAGACTTGGGGAGAATCAAAATTGCTGCTTTGGGAAGTAGTATATATCAAAAACTACCGATTAGGAACTTTCCTCGCCGTTCATCATTTCCCTTTCAATTTCTTCCATCTGCACGATATCCCATGCCTCGCTTTGGGTGGGTGTGACATTCATCATCTCCAGGAGATTATTCTGATCAAGAAATTTCTCCACCGCTTTCTGCATTTCGCAAATGACAAAAGATGCATTGTTTTCATAGAATTTTTGCTGGATATAAACAAGCTTTTCCCCGGCAGCAATATCCATGGTTTCGATGTTTTTTAGTATCAGTACCAGGTTTTTAACGTCGTTTTGCAGGTAAGGAAGCAAACAATTGCTCAGTTCGTCTGTCATAGTTGCAGAAAGTGACGGCTCCTGAACCGTGATGGCATGAAATTTCTCTTTGGTATCCGTTTTGACATTCATAGTTGCTGTTTTGTTGGTTAAACCAGCTAAACCAGTCCCTGTTAATAACAATAAGTAATAATATAAACGGCCCGAACAACTTAATTTATCAACATTCCGTTTATAATTACGGGAGAACCGGAACCAAATTTATTCGTTAATATTGTATCACAACCAATTATCTCAAAATGGATAATAATTTTTCAGCGCAGGTTAAAGAGATCATCTCGTTCAGCAGGGAGGAAGCACTCAGGCTTGGCAATGATTTTATCGGCACCGAACATCTTCTGCTCGGGCTGATAAGGGAAGGCGATAATACAGCGGTCCGCATTCTTAAAAGTTTCAATGTCGATCTGTATGAATTAAGAAAAGAAATTGAACTGGCTGTAAAAGATAAAACCGGGAAAAATATTGCCAATATCAACAGCCTGCCGCTGACGAAACAGGCAGAAAAAGTTATCCGGGTCACGGTGCTTGAAGCAAAAGCGCTGAAAAGTGCCACGGTAGAAACTGAACACCTGATGCTATCTATTTTGAAAAACAAAGAAAATATTGCAACACAAATTTTAAATCAATTTGACGTGGACTACGATCTTTTCAGGCAGGAACTGGGAATCGTAAAATCGAACGATCCCCGTGCCGAATATTCAGAGGAAAATGATGATGACTTTGATGAAGAAAAAAAATATTCCGGGCAAAAAGCAGGCAGCAAACAACAGGGTGGCGCTAAAAGTAAAACACCTGTACTCGACAATTTTGGGCGTGATATCACCAAGATGGCTGAACTGGGCGCTTTGGATCCCATTGTAGGCCGTGAAACGGAAATTGAAAGGGTGTCGCAGATACTTTCCCGCCGTAAAAAGAATAACCCCATCCTGATCGGTGAACCGGGTGTGGGTAAAACAGCTATCGTGGAAGGTTTGGCGCTGCGCATTGTTCAGAGAAAAGTTTCAAGGGTATTGTTTGATAAAAGGGTTGTTTCCCTCGACCTGGCTGCGTTGGTGGCGGGTACCAAATACCGGGGCCAGTTTGAAGAAAGAATGAAAGCCATCATGAATGAGCTGGAGAAAAACCGGGATGTCATTCTTTTCATTGATGAGCTGCATACCATCGTTGGGGCCGGCGGCGCCAGTGGTTCATTGGATGCAAGCAATATATTTAAACCGGCGCTCGCAAGGGGCGAATTGCAGTGTATCGGCGCTTCTACGCTGGATGAATACAGGATGTATATTGAAAAGGACGGAGCATTGGATCGCCGTTTTCAGAAAGTAATGGTGGATCCGCCAAGTGTGGAAGACACCATCCTGATCCTGAATAATATTAAATCAAAGTATGAAGAATACCATAATGTAAATTATGACCAGGAAGCCATTGATGCCTGTGTGAAGTTGAGTGACCGCTATGTTACCGACCGCCTGCTTCCTGATAAAGCGATTGATGTATTGGATGAAGTGGGGGCAAGGGTGCATTTAAAAAATATTAATGTTCCGGAGAATATTGTTGACCTGGAAAAGAAGATCGAAGATGTAAAGAACGAAAAAAACAAAGTGGTGAAGAGTCAGAAATTTGAAGAGGCTGCATCCTTAAGGGATACTGAAAAGCGTTTGCAGGAAGACCTGGAGAAAGCCAAAAATGTATGGGAGGAGGAAAGCAAGCACAAACGTTACCCGATCGGGGAAGAGGATATTGCTGAAGTGGTGAGTATGATGACCGGCATCCCGGTGAAAAGAATGGTGCAGGCCGAAACGGAAAAATTGCGCAAGATGGCTCAGGACATGACAGGCATGGTAGTGGGGCAGAATGAGGCGATACAAAAAGTAGTTAAAGCCATTCAGCGGAACAGGGTAGGACTGAAGGACCCGAGGAAACCAATTGGGACTTTTATTTTCCTTGGCCCCACCGGTGTTGGTAAAACGGAGATGGCAAGGGCACTGGCGAGATACATGTTCGATTCAGATGATTCATTGATCCGGATTGATATGAGTGAATACATGGAAAAATTCACCGTCAGCCGTTTGATCGGGGCGCCTCCCGGCTATGTGGGCTATGAAGAAGGTGGCCAGTTGACGGAAAAAGTCCGCCGCAAACCTTACTGCGTCATCCTGCTGGATGAAATCGAAAAAGCACACCCCGATATTTACAATATATTATTGCAGGTGCTGGATGACGGACAATTGACAGATGGCCTTGGACGTAAAGTTGATTTCAAGAATACTACCATTATAATGACGTCAAACATCGGTGTCCGCCAGTTGAAGGATTTTGGCGCCGGTGTGGGATTTGCAACTGCATCAAGAGTGGAAAATGAGGATGAGGCTAATAAAGCTGTGATTGAAAAGGCGCTGAAGAAAACTTTTTCACCCGAATTCCTGAACAGGATCGATGATATTGTGATCTTTAACAGCCTGAGCAGGGAAAACATCTTTAACATCATTGATATTTTAATGAAAGGCGTGATGAAAAGGCTGACCAATCTTGGGTTCAGCCTTGAATTATCCCCAAATGCAAAAGCCTTCCTGGCTGATAAAGGATACGATGTGCAGTTTGGCGCCAGGCCCCTGCACAGGGCAATTCAAAAGTACCTGGAAGACCCGCTGGCAGAGGAGATACTGAACCTGAATGTGAAAGCCGGGGATGTTCTGATAGCGGATACCGATGCGGAGAACACTAAAATTTCTTTTTCATTTAAAACAAAGGAAGAAGAGAAGTCGAAAGCATAATTTATTTAAATTAATATTTATAAAAGGAGTGATTGACAACATCACTCCTTTTATTATTTACCCGGATTTATCTTCTGTATCAGATTCAGGCTAACGTAATTCTGATCTATACTGTGCGGCCTTTGGGATCCCTTTTTGGATATTGCTGTCCGGATTCTTATTGTAGAAAAAAACTGTTATATATCAGCTTTATAACTATTCACTGTCATTACATATTGTAGTGTCGTGTTTTACTTTTGAGGAGTCAGCATAAAGAGGATTTCCTCAGAACAAAAAAAACTTCTAATACAATCGCTGATTAATTTCCCTCCTCCTATGGAATTCCCGGAATGGTGTTAAAGTTGTTCATTTAAAATCATGCGTTATGAAAAAGATTTTTTACCCTATTGTGTTAATCACAGGTATTGCTTTTGCAAATAATTTACAGGCGCAATGCAACATTGCTCAAAGTTCAGTCATTGTAAATATTAAATCGGTAGTCAACGAGCCTGATGGCGGTTGCACAGCTGTTTTCGATCTTACATATGATATTGATGGCAATAATGGAAACAAATGGTCACATCTTCACTTTTGGGATGCAAACGCTTATCCAACTATTATATATAACAATGGACCTGGCCCAAAGAGTCCTGATTTAAACGGGGGCGGAACTGCACCTTTACTTCAGACAGTTTCTTTAGATTATCAAGTGGGCACTAATCTGGTATCAGGTAGTTATCCACCTGATAATAGCATAATCCCGCAAACAAGTGGCATCACTTATACCCGGACGGCAATTACCGGTAGTATAACAAGATTTGCCGTTACAAATATTAGTGTTCATTCACACACTTGCAGCCCCATTGATCTGAAAGCAGATGTGTGGTCATCACAGGCTGATAATGGCGGGAATGTACACTGCGGTGTTAACGCTATAACTATCAGGGCCGATGAACCCAAAATGAGAGGGCTTATTTTTTGTCAAACACCAAGAACTTATTCCGTTTCATTTCAAACTAAAGAGACAAAAAATATAACCTTTACAACTTATAAAGATGTGGCTCCTTTTGGAGTGTTTGATGCAGGCGACCAGCTTGTAATAGCAGATGGTCCAAAAATAGTAACAAATACTGGTGATCCAACAGGCGTTACATATAATACATTCGGACCTTATTCTTATACAGGAGGTGATCAACCTGGAAATATATTTGATATCTGGGTAGTAGCCAAGGCGGTTGGCATTGATAACAGTAATGCCATCCTCATTACCAATACCTGTGCTCCGTTGCCTGTGACTTTCAAATCATTTACAGCAGTTCGCAATCATACCAGTGTTTTGCTGAAGTGGACAACCGCATCCGAGCATAATAACAGCGGGTTTGTCGTGGAAAGAAATGTGACGGGTAGCTGGCAGGAAATAGCTTTTTTGCCTTCTGGCGCCATCGGGGGAAACAGCGACCTTCCGGTCAATTATCTATACAATGATATTAATACTGTAAACGGGATCACACAGTACCGCCTCCGCCAGGTCGATTTCAGTATGCAATCAAGGTATAGTAATGTCGTTGCTGTGCGGGGGGAAAGCCAACCCGGGAAGATCATCGTATATCCTAATCCATCTGAAGGAAGCGTCAATATTGTGTTTGAAACTGCAGAAGTGACCAGGGATGTTTCATTAACAGATATGGCAGGAAGAACAATAACCCAATGGAGGGGTTTAACTGTCAATAACATCAGAATTGATAATCTGAAGACCGGGTTGTATTTGCTGCGGGTTATAAATATCGAAACCGGGGAGCAGCAGGTAGAAAAAATTGTTGTGGCAAGATGACATTGCCAGGGTTTTCAGGAAGTGGCAGAAAAGAAGTTGAATTGACATTAATTAATTCAGAATAAAAAGATGAAGGAGTGCCGATCTACGGCGCTCCTTTTTTACTTTTGCCATATCAGGATGGCAAAAAAAATTATCATAACAATAGATGGCTGGTCCAGTTGCGGTAAAAGTACCCTGGCAAAGCAGCTCGCAAAAGAGCTGGGCTATTTGTATGTGGACAGCGGGGCCATGTACCGGGCCATCACTTTATATTTTTTGCGTAATCATATTGACTGGACTGATAAAAAGGAAGTAAAAAAAGCATTGAAAGAAATCAGTCTTACATTTATTTTCAATCCCAAAACGCAATTAAGTGAAATATATTTAAATGATGAGAATGTGGAATATGTCATCCGGGACCTTGTCATTGCTGAAAAAGTAAGTGATGTAGCAGCAATAAAAGAAGTAAGGCAGTTTGCCGTGGTCCAACAAAAAAAAATGGGCTCTAAAAAAGGCATCGTGATGGATGGCCGGGATATTGGCACCGTGGTTTTCCCCGGAGCTGAGCTAAAAATATTTATGACAGCGGATAATGCAGTGAGGGTGGAAAGAAGATTTAAAGAACTGTTTGAAAAAAACCCCAATATAACCATTGAAGAAGTGAAAAACAACCTTGAAATGAGGGATTATATTGACTCTAACCGCAAGATTAGCCCACTGAGAAAAGCTAATGATGCCCAGGTGCTGGATAATACTCATCTTACTCAAACTCAACAGTTTCAGAAAGCTATGGAATGGGTCAGGCAGGAGATTTTTTGAAATGTTTTTTGGCTAATGCTTGCAAACCCCAAAGATTATTTTTACTTTAGCTGTCCGATTGATCTATTTCAATCCTTTTAAATCCCTCTCTTTAGAAAGCCAGCCAAAAAATCCATGATTCTTAAGGTGCGAAGACACCTGATTTGTTAAAAGAAAGAATTTATTCAGGCTTTGGCAATCAAAACCTATCCAATCTCTCTTGAAGGATTATTAACATCCTCTGTGCTTCTGTAAAAACTGCAGAAATCCCTCCTATCTAAATAGCCGTGTATCCGATGGATCACCTGTAAAACAGGATGATAAAACACATCATATAACAGCTGGCCAACCAGCTATTCGTAACATGTAAAGCTATTTATAAAAACAAAAAACCTAGAGCATGAAAAAAATTACTTTTCTTTTCGTTTTCGCTGTATTGGCGAATTTAGCATTCGGGCAAATTGCCTTTCGGGCAACTTCAACATCTACGGCTACCACAACCTCAATTTCTATTCCAATGCCGGCAGGTGTTGTCCAGAATGATGTGATGATTGCAATTATTGCCAAACAAGGCAATACATCTGATGCCACTGGCCCAGCCGGTTGGAACTTAATAGATGGAGCAAACCTTAATGGGGGAACCGCCCGGAATGGTTCTGTTCTTTATAAAATTGCAGGTGCCGCTGAGGCAGGTCCTTATTCATTTTCACTTGGAGCAGGTACTACTAATGTTGCGGGTACCATCATAGCTTTTTCAGGTGTTGATGTTTCAGGGCCCACCCCTTTTGATGTTGCTCCCGGAACTATTCAGGTATCTGCTAACGGCACAACTTCTGTTTCAGCAACAGCTATTTCAACTGCAAGCGCAAATGCTGCAGTAATCATGTGTGGTATGGCAGCAAGTTCCAATCCTTCATGGAACAACGCTGCATGGAGTACTACATCACCAGGTTCACTTGCTGAAATAGCTGATATCGTGCAAGGGAATGGTACCGATGGTGCATCTGCTGGTGCTGCATGGGCTCTTAAGGCTGCCGCCGGAAGTACAGGCGCAGGTGCGGCAACGCTTTCGGCATCTGAGAGGAACGGCGGAATTTTGATTGCACTAAAACCTATCTCGGGTCCTCCACCAGTACCTAATTTATGGTCTGCAAATGGTACCGGCGATATTCTTAAGTATACAGTAGATGGGATCACCGGGAATATCCTGGCCGGGCCAACATCTGTTGTTACACCTCTCACTTCCACAGCAGCTATAGGGAAAAACGCGATAACCGCAAATGACCTTAATGGTTGCATCTATTACACGAACAGAGATGATAATAATACGCTTAATGGAGTTGTTACTATCTATGCAGTCAGACCCGATGGAACAGGGAACGGCAGCATCGGAACAATTGATATGAACGGTCCCGGAGACAATACTGACTTTAGTTTTGTACGCCTTGGTTTTGATGCATTGGGAAGAGGTTGGATAATTGCCGGCGGCCAATCAACAAGTATATATATTGCATCCTTCCTTGGTAAAGGAACCGGGGTTGCAGGACAACTCACCCCTGCAGATATTAATACATTTGGCAATGTGCCGCTTACGATAGCTGCACCGGGTTCTCCAACCGAATTTCAAAATGGTGACCTTGCCATTTCTGGTAACGGTAATTTGTATGCATTAGCCAATGTTACCGGCGGACAAACATATGTTTACTCATTAAATTCATTATCTGCACCAACCACCCTAACCCGTAAATGGACCGTGCAAACTTCAGGAGGTACATTTTCAGGAAGTGTAAACGGACTTGCCTGGACACTATCAGGCTCTTTGCTCTTTTCTACCGGTGCCGGTTTGTATTTCATTGACCAGGCTACTGCTAATACAAGTTCGGGCACTGTTCAGGCGACCCTGGTGCCGGGTTCTGCAAGTTCAACCCTGACCGACCTTGCTTCTGACAAGTTTCCGCAGCAATCAACCTTGCCTCTTAAGCTAACTGATTTCACAGTTACCAGATCAGGCAATAATGCTCTGTTGAACTGGAGTACTGCTTTCGAAACAAATACGGATCATTTTGAAATTGAAAGAAGCTATGACGGGATCAATTTTAATGCAGTTGGTAGCAAACAGGCTGCAGGCAATTCCGCTACTGATGTTTATTATCAGTTCGTTGACCCGATTTCTCTAAGTTCAGGTAATATTTATTACCAGCTTAAAACACTGGATTTGGATGGCAAACCAAGCTATAGTAAGATTGTAGTTCTCAGGCTTAATGGCAGCATCGTTAAAAACTTTACTGTTTATCCTAATCCATTTACAGACAACCTGAAACTGGAAATAAGCAGCGATAAAGAAACGGAAATTACAATTCGTATCAGCAATGCGTTGGGCCAACCGGTTATTAGCCGTAGTGTTATACTGCAAAAAGGTTCGAATGTTGTGGTATTATCATCCGAACTGCAAAACCTTAAACCCGGCATGCATCTGATGGAAATAATCTCAGAGGATGGGAAGATGACACAAAAGATCATTAAACGATAAATGCTCAGGGTTTTTAATTAAACCTACGGGGATGGCCTTCTGGCTGTCCCCTTTTTTATTAAACGGAGGAATAAAAATCCCCGGCTGCTCCGATTCATTCTTTACTTTTATACCAAATCAAAAATTTTTGAACAGGCCTACCTACCGGCTCCTGCTACCTTTTATTATCCTGCACCTTATCATTATTACTGGTATTGCAGGGTATATGATAATTGAAAAAATGAATTTGCTGGATGCGTTGTACATGACCACTATCTCTATTACAACGGTTGGTTATGGCGAAACACATCCATTGAGTGATGCCGGCAGGATATTCACTATCATTTTGCTGATAACCAGCTGGATCACTTTTGCTTTTGCTATCAGTCGTATAGCACAGTTTGTGGTAAGCGGCGAGATCAATAAATATTTTAAAACCAGGAGGCTTATGAAAGATATCTCAAAACTCGAGAATCATGTTATTCTCTGCGGCTATGGCCGGAACGGGCACCAGGCAGCCCGGATTTTGAAAACGCATGCTGTACCTTTTGTTGTGATCGAGAAAGATGTGCAGCTCATGCAAAAAGTGGAAGCAGAGGGAGAAAAAATATTGCACCTTGAAGGTGACAGTACGGAAGATGATGTATTGAAGCAGGCCGGTGTGGAAAGGGCAAGGGCTTTGATTACCACCCTGCCTGTGGATGCACAGAATGTATTCATTGTACTGACTGCAAGGGCTCTGAATCCACACATACAGATCATCAGCCGGGCATCTGAGGCCAGTTCTGTTACCAAATTGAAAAAGGCCGGGGCAAGTAATGTTATTATGCCTGACTTTATCGGCGGCACGCATATGGCCACTCTGGTTTCCAAACCGGATGTGGTCGAGTTCATTGACTATCTTTCAGGTGAAGAGGGGGAAGCTATTCATGTGGAATCAGTTGATTATTTGCAGTTACCTGAAAAGATCCGCGGTAAAACCCTGCGTGATGTGATGGATTGGAATAAAACCGGGGTTAATTGTATCGGGGTGAAAAATACAGAAGGGAAATTCCTCATTAACCCGCCGGATAATATCCTGATCACTCCCGGTATGAAAGTGATTGTATTGGGAAACCGTGAACAGATGAAGCAGATGAAAGGAAATTTATCATAAGGCTTATTGTTCCAGGAACTTTTTTAAATGGTCCAGCACTTTGGGCCATGCATCATTGACTGAATCGTAAAACCAATCCCAGTCGCTGCCATATTGATACCCGCCCTGCACAAGACGGAGGGCAGTAAAATTATTTTCCTCCCGTAATTTTATAGACAGGAAAGTTGGCCCCAGTATTTGTTTTTCAGGATTAAAATAAACAAAATGGTCTATCAGTAATTCTTTCCCGGGAATAAAGACAGTAATAATGCCGGTAGAAACATAATGAAATCCTTTGCTGCTGGCCTCCCATGCCAGTGAGTAAAGACCGCCTTGCTTCTTTTCCACCAGGCATCTTTCAACACCCCACCATTTCTTTAACAAGGATGGCTCAATGAATGCATCAAAAACCTTTGAGGCAGGTTGGCGAATTTCAATTTCGGTTTCAACCTTCCGCATAATCTGAAGATTTATTATTGTTTTTTCTTTACATCAAGCAGCTCCACTTCAAATAACAGCATGGATCCGCCGGGAATTTGCGGGCCGTTGCCCATAACTCCGTAACCAAGATTATAAGGGATCCAGAATTTGTACTTCGAACCAACCGGCATCAGTTGCAGGCCTTCTGTCCATCCGGGAATTACCTGGTTAACTGCCATCTGCAGAGGTTGGTTACGTTTATAAGAAGCATCGAATTCAGTACCATTCAGAAGTGTTCCCCTGTAATGGCAAACAAATGTATCAACAGCAGTTGGCTTTATCCCCGTTCCTTCTTTAATTATTTCATATTGCAAACCTGAAGCAGTTGTTTTCACACCCGGTTTCAATTTATTCTGCGCTAAATATTTTTTTCCCTCATCAATGGCAGGCTTTACTTTTTCATTTTGCAGGTTAGTCATATAGTTGTTCAGTAAAGCATTGGCTGTAACATCATCCATCAGGGTTTTCTTTTTGCCAAGTATATCATTTAATGCTCTCATGAAAGCTGATGTGTTTGTTATTTTGACCTCTCCCAGCCCCTTTTCTATCATGGCAAAGGCTGTTACTTCGCCCAGCACATAACTAACAGAGTCAGCATTTGTTTTCAAAATACTTACCGGTTTGGGAACTGGTTTGGTAATTTGGGCATTCAAAACAGTAATGCCTGCCATCATCACAAGGGATAAAATAAATTTTTTCATAATTTTTTTATTGTGGCGCAAAAATACAGGTTGAAACGGAAATTCAAATACCTTCAATCACTTAATTTAACAGGGCTTTAAAGCTGCTTTGCATGGAAAAATTTGAACTGTCTGTACAGATCAGGTGGGCCGATATTGATTCCAATTTTCATCTCCGTCATTCGGTATTTTACGACTGGGCGGCCATGTGCCGTCTGGATTACCTGAAAGAAAGAGGGCTGACTTCTGCACTGATGCAAAAACTGCATTTCGGCCCGGTCATATTCCGGGAAGAGTGTGTATTCAGAAAAGAAATTAACTATGACGATAAAGTGCGTATTAATCTGAAATTGCTGAAGAGCCGCCGGGATTATTCCCGCTGGACCATTGTGCATGAAATAAAGAAAAATGATGATACGCTTTGTGCCCTTGTAACCATTGATGGAGCCTGGCTGAATACCATTGACCGAAAATTATTTATTCCCCCGGCGGAAGTAGTTCATGCTTTTCAGCAGGTACCCCCCGATGAGAATTTTCAATGGCTGGATTGAGCAACAGTACTTTGCCGGAAAATCTGGCCGCATATCCGCTGATAAGGTTGCGGATAAAACTATTTTCTTTATAAACGGTCAGGTAACCTTTTAATGTTTCAGTACTGATTATTTGTGCATCTGCAGGAATATATCCCATACCATAAAACTCTCCTTCCAATACCAAAATGCAGGATTTGTCTTCGCTGTGGAGTCCTTTATCAATAATAGCGAATGATGGTTGTGACCGGAGTGATTCACATGCTTTTTTTACCCGTATATTATAAGCAACTGCCAATTCTTTTTGTTCACAGGCTCCAAAACAATAGTTTTCTTTGATGCCTTCACATTTTCCGGGGTCCTTTTGCAGGAAACAAAGTTTCGGGCAGAGGTTAAAATCCCGTATCAGTTTCCGGATAACAGCATGACCATCCACGAGGTAATGAAAAGTGTAAACCGGGTTCAGTCTTTTCCGGTTCTTGTCAATAGCCAGGCGCAGGTAACCATTCTGATCTTCATACATAAATATGCCATAAATATCTTCCCATCTTTTTTGTGAATGATTGAATACGGGCCATCTCTTTTTTATTTCCGTTGATTCCAGTATGGAGGCCATCAGTTCCGTGCCGCATGGCTGAAAGCTGATAGCATGCACATGGCGCAGGAAATTTTGTTTCTGCCGGCTCTCTGAATTATTGCTGAAATGGCTGTTGACGCGGTAGCGGATATTATTTGCCTTGCCAACATAAACAACCTTGCCTTTTTCATTATGAAAATAATAGACTCCCGGTGTGTAAGGCAACTGGTCAAAATGTTCTTTGGGTACATTCGGGGGCAATGTTGATTCTTTCGAATTCCGGAGCAGGCTTTTTTGTATATGTTGCTCTTTATCGTTTGCCAGGAGCTGTTGAAATATTTTAACGGTAGCCTCCGTATCGCCCCCGGCCCGGTGATGACCATTAATTGTTATTCCGAGCGACTGGCACAACTTACCAAGACTGTAAGAAGGAAATCCCGGGAAGATCTTCCGGCTCAGCCTCACGGTACAGAGTTTTTTGGTATTCAGGTCAAACCCATGTTCCCGCAAATGACCGTTTACAAAGGAATAGTCAAAGTTCACATTGTGCGCAATGAAAATTTTATCATAGAGAAGGGTATATATTTTTTCAGCAATAGCTGAAAAAGAAGGCGCATCAGCCACCATTTCATCTGTAATGCCTGTCATGGCCTGTATGTATCGTGGGATCGGCTGGCCGGGATTGATCAAAGTTTCAAACTTTTCCACCACTTCAGAACCGTCAAACACATGAATGGAAATTTCTGTGATGCCATTGGCGGCAGAATAGGTGCCCGTGGTTTCTATATCAACGATTGCATACATATAAGGAACAGCTAATTTCGTAAAAATTTGGAGCAGTTGACAGATGAAAAGATCATAATGTTCAGGAACAGGCTAAAGAAAGTATCCCGGCATCTTGGTAAACAGGCCAGGCGGTTTGGCATAAGTTGTTACCGGGTATATGACCATGATCTGCCTGAATTCCCGTTCTGTATTGAGTTTTATGGCGATAAATTATATGTGGCTGAGTACAAAAGGCAACATGGAATGACAGAGGAAGAGCATGACGACTGGATAGAGAAAAGCATTGAAGTTATGACGGAAATCCTGGCTGTTTCAAAAGATAATATATTCCTGAAACTGCGTCAGCGAAAACCCGGGCGACTTGGTCAATACCAGAAATATGATGAAATAAAGCATGAATTTATAATAGAAGAAAATCAATTAAAATTTATCGTAAACCTGAGTGATTATCTGGACAGTGGTTTATTTTTAGATCATCGCATCACCCGGCAAATGGTAAGAGAGAAAAGCGCCGGAAAAAAAGTATTGAATCTCTTTGCTTACACCGGTTCTTTTTCGGTGTATGCTGCTGCAGGTGGGGCAAATGAAATTGTTACCGTTGATCTTTCCAACACCTATTTGAAATGGGCTCAAAAAAATATGGAGCTTAACGATTTTACTGATCCATTGAGGTATCGGTTCCTTCAGGCTGATGTAAAGCAATACCTGAAGACAATTACAGTTGCATACTTTGATATCATCATCCTGGACCCGCCAACATTCAGCAACAGTAAACGAATGGAGGATTTTCTTGACATTCAACGGGATCATGCAGAATTGATAAACAATTGCCTTTCGGGACTAAAGCCCGGCGGGGTTCTTTTCTTTAGTACCAACTCCAGAAAATTTATACTGGATAAGAAAGAGGTAAGGGCATCGGCAATAAAAGATATAACAAAAACAAGCACCTCATTTGACTTTGAAGGAAAGAATTCCAGGCTCTGTTATCATATAACAAAATAGAAAGCTGGAAAAGTTTAACCCTGGTTATATTTCCACATATCCACATTCTCTCATCTCCACATTATCATTAAAATATTTTTCTGTTACTTTTGCTATAATCAAACCCTCTTGAATGAGTCATCCCAAAGGAAAACTGATTGCCATCGGCGGAGCCGAAGATAAAGGCACTGATTTGGAGAAAGGAGAGATTCAACGCAATAACCTCAATTTTTTTGAGCTTGGGATTCTTCGCCGGGTGGTGGAAGAAGCAGGTGGCACTTTATCCCGGATTGAAGTCATTACAACTGCTTCCACCATTCCTTACGAAGTAGGAGAGAATTACCTGAATGCATTTGGAAAAGCAGGCTGCACCAATGTGGGTGTGATGCACATACGTACCCGCCAGGATGCGATGAATGATGAATACATTGAACGTATCCGTCATTGTGATGCGGTGATGTTTACCGGTGGGAACCAGTTGAGGTTGAGTGTGACGGACGGGGGCACAGAATTTTTGTCCATTTTAAAGAGAAGATATAAGGAAGAAAATTTCCTGATTGCCGGAACATCAGCCGGCGCCATGGCCATGGGCAGCACCATGATCTTTGAAGGTAATGCTGCCCGGGCTCATTTAAAAGGAGAGGTGAAGATGACCACCGGTCTCGGTTTTATCAGTTCAATTATCATTGATTCGCATTTTGAAAAAAGAGGAAGATTTGGCAGGCTGGTGCAGGCGGTGGCCAGCAATCCATCCGGTATCGGTATTGGTTTGGGAGAAGATACCGGCATGCTCATTACGGAAGGAAATAAGATGGAAGCGATCGGCAGCGGTTTGGTGGTGATCATTGACGGGCACGATATTCTTCATTCCAATATAGCCGATATACCGGATGGCAACCCGGTAAGCATTGAAAACCTGAAAGTGCATTTCTGTGAAAAAGGGAATGGGTACCTTATAAAGGAGAGAAAGTTTTTGCCGGAAGCATCAGAAGGGGCGGTGGTGAAAAAGCAGGTGGATGTAGAGTGAAAGTTTAAAGTTCGTTAACAATTACAACCTTATATAGCTATTCAGCATCTGATTATCCGGGTGCTTTTGTATTTTTACGTACTAACACATTGATATGAAGAAGCTATTATTTATTTCAGCCATTTTATTTCTCTCTTTTGCTTTTGTTCCACAAAAGAAAACCAAAGTGATTTTCTTCGGTGATTCAATCACCGAATTGGGTGTGAAGCCCGGCGGTTATGTAACCAGGGTTGACAGTATGTGCAAACTGGAAGGCAAGGGCGACCAGTATGATTTTGTTGGTTCCGGCATCAGTGGCAATAAAGTCTATGATCTGTATTTGCGGATGGAAGATGATGTGTTAAGCAAGAACCCGGATATTGTGGTTATTTATGTGGGGGTAAATGATGTCTGGCATAAAACATTACTGGGTACAGGAACGGATGCGGACAAGTTTGAAAAATTCTATTATGCCATTTTGAAAAAATTAAAAGACAGGAATATCAAAGCCATTCTTTGCACACCGGCAGTGGTAGGAGAGAAGACCGATTTCAGCAACCCTTTGGATGGCGACCTGAACCGGTACAGTAACATCATCAGGGATATTGCCAAAAAAAGCAATCTTCTATTGATAGACCTGCGGCAAACATTCCTGGAATATGATAAGGCAAATAACCCGGAGAATAAAGAAAAAGATATTCTTACTTATGACAGGGTGCATCTGAATGCAAAAGGGAACCAGTTAGTGGCTGATAAAATGTGGAAAGCCCTGAAAGGGCTTTAAATAATTTTTATCAAATAATAATTTTTCTTCCCTTTATGAACCAGCAAATATTGATCACGTAACAAAAGGCTGTTATCAACTTTGAAATCTATTCCTTCTATTTTTTTCCTGTTAATACTCACGCCAGCACCCTGCACTGCTTTTCTTGCTTCTCCTTTACTGGGGAAAATAGTTGTTTCTGCTAAAAAGGAAACAACATCAATGCCAGTCGCAATTTTGTCTTTGGCGAAATCAATTTTTACCACACCTTCCATTCCTTCGAGGTCTTCTATACTTAAACTTTCGGCTGAGGCATTCTGATTGGAAAATAGTTTTTGAGTTGTCTCAACAGCTTTCTCAAATTCTTCCTTGCCATGAACAAAGCAGGTTACTTCCTGTGCCAGCGTTTTTTGCAATACTCTTGCAGAGGGATCCATTTTTTGCTCATGGATCAACATCTCCACGGCATCTTTTGAAAGAAAAGTAAAGATCTTTATCCATTTCTCTGCATCCTCATCACTTGCATTCAGCCAGAACTGGTAAAATTGATAAGGAGATGTCCGGTTGGCATCCAGCCACACATTGCCATCTTCTGTTTTTCCGAATTTTGATCCGTCAGCTTTTGTGATTAGCGGACAAGTGAAAGCAAAGACCTCACCTCCGGCTTTTTTTCTGATGAGTTCTGTTCCGGTAACTATATTTCCCCACTGATCGCTGCCGCCCATTTGCAGTTTACAGTTTTTGTTTTTATACAGCCAGTAAAAATCATAGCCCTGCATCATCTGGTATGCAAATTCAGTGTAACTGATGCCTGCGTCCCCTTCGATTCTTTTTTTCACGCTGTCTTTGGCCATCATGTAATTAACCGTAATATGTTTTCCAGCATCTCTCAAAAAATCAATAAAAGAAATTGTTTTAAACCAGTCATAATTATTAGCCATTTCAGCAGCATTCGGAAGGGAAGGATTGAAATTTAAGAATTTTTCCAGCTGGGCTTTTACCCCGGCTACATTTTTTTTCAATTCTTCTTCACTCAAAAAATTTCTTTCTTCACTTTTTCCGCTTGGATCACCTACCATGCCTGTTGCCCCGCCCACCAAAGCAATTGGCTTATGTCCGGCTTTTTGTAAGTGAACCAGTAAAAGAATAGGAACAAGGCTACCGATATGAAGGCTGTCAGCAGTAGGATCAAAACCGATATAAGCGGATGTCATTTCTTTCATTAATTGCTCTTCCGTTCCCGGCATGATGTCCTGTATCATACCCCGCCATCTTAGTTCCGCTATTAAATTCATATCTAAATCGTTGATTTGCAATTTACCGCCTCCCGATAATTATCGGGATAGTAAGGCGGGACAAAAGTAAGGCAGAATGAGTTTGTGACCTTTAGATGCAATATTTTTCTAATTGGTTCGTTTTCAACCGATAGTCTTTTTGTCTTTCAATCCTATGATAATACAGGCCTAAAGACTAATTTTACAAGCAGCCCGAACCTATGAAAGAATGTCTTAATCCAAATGCTTATTAGAAAATTCAATACATGAAATCCAGCCGCTTATACCTGACCCTGCTCAGCACCCTTTTATTTTTTTCCGCCACCGCACAATTCAGAAAATATTCCAATGAATTTTTGAATATCGGCGCGGGCGCCCGTGGACTTGCCATGGGTAGTTCCCAGGTTGCATCTGTCAGCGATGGAACAGCGGGTTATTGGAATCCAGCCGGCCTTGTTAGTATTAAGGATCACCCCCAGGTCAACCTCATGCATGCTGAATATTTTGCCGGTATTGGTAAATATGACTATGCCAGTGTTGCAATTCCAACAGCAGGTAATAAGAGAACCATCGGGATAACAGGACTTCGGTTTGCTGTGGATGACATCATGAATACTTTATTCCTTGTAGAGCCTGATGGCTCCATCAACTACAATAATATCCAGGCATTTTCTTCTGCTGAATATGCCTTCATATTCTCTCTTGCACAAAAACTGAAAGAGACTGAAAAAAAGAATATACACTTTGGGTTGAATGCAAAGGTGATTCACCGGAGTGTTGGCAAGTTTGCCAAGGCCTGGGGCTTTGGATTGGATGCCGGGGTGCAGATATTCATCAACCACTGGAGATTTGGAGTTGTTGGCCGTGATATTACCAGCACATTCAACGCCTGGTCTTTTTCATTTACCGAAAAAGAAAAACAGGTTTTGTATCTGACCAATAATGAAATACCGGTTAAATCAACTGAATTAACAGCTCCGAGATTAGTGCTGGGAGTTGCCCGTGATTTTAAATTGGGAAAGAAACTAAGCCTGCTGGCCGAAGCGAATATTGATGTGACTTTTGATGGTCAGCGTAATACACTCATCAGTGCCGATCCGGTAAGTGCTGATCCGAAAATCGGGCTTGAGCTGAACATCAACAATGTTTTTTTTCTCCGGGGTGGAATTAATAATTTTCAGCGGGCATTGTCTGATGGCGATACCGTGAATCAGAAAAAAGTATGGATTTATCAGCCCAGTGCCGGTGCAGGCTTTCGTATTTCTAATGTTACCATCGATTACGCTTTTACCAATCTTGCTAACCAGTCGAATCCTTTATTTACCCATGTTTTTTCTTTGAAACTGAACCTGGTGGGGAATAAAAAAGAATAAATAACTAATAAGTAGTTGTAAAAACTTTATCAATGAAAAAACTTTTACTCCCGTTATTGATTTTTTCAGGTCTGTATGCAAATTCGCAGGCCTATAATAACGAATGGATAAATTATAACAGCACCTATTACAAATTCAAAGTTGGCGCCACCGGTTTATACAGGATCAGCCAACCCACTCTTGCTTCTTTGGGTATAGGCAGCACAGCAGCCGAACAATTTCAATTGTGGAGAAACGGGCAGCAGGTGCCTATTTATACTACTGTTCAAACCGGGCCAATGGGTGGCAGCGATTATATTGAATTTTGGGGAGAGATGAATGATGGAAAACCCGATAGTGTTTTATATCGGAATATTAAGTTTATTTTAAATGATAAATGGAGTCTTGAAACAGATACCGCATCTTTTTTTCTAACTGTAAATACAAGCGGGGGAAACCTGCGACTTGCCCCCGCCGCAAACAATCTTCCTGCAGCCATTCCGGCAGAACCTTTTTTTATTTCCACAGTCGGAAAATATTATAAAGACAAACTCAATCCGGGATATGCCGCTGTGGTGGGAGAATATGTCTACTCATCGGCCTACGACCAGGGTGAAGGCTGGACATCTTTCGATCTTTTTGGCGGGATAACAAAAACTGAGGGCTTACCATACCTGAGTACCTATACGGGGGCTGGTGCTCCTGTGCCGGTCCTGAATCTTAACGCCTGCGGTAATGCACTTAATCCAAGAACGGTTGGTATAAGAATAAATGGCAGGCAATTACCAGATCAAACCATGGACTTTTTTGATTCCCTGAAAGTAAGTATTCCTGTTACAGTTGCAGATATCAGCAGCGGATCGGCTGTTATAGATGTAAAAAATAATTGTCCTGTGGGCAGTGATAGAATGGTCATTGCAAAAATTGACTTAACCTATGCCCGGACATTTAACTTCCCGGTTGGCGATCCAACCAATAATATCACTTTTGAGTTACCTGCCAGCCCGGTTGCCGGTAATTATCTGGAAATAACTGGTTTCATTTACGGAACTGTCAGTCCTGTTGTATATGACTTCACCAACGGGAAAAGATATGTATGCGATATTACCGATCCGACAAGGGCAAAAGTGCTTTTAGCACCTTCAGCAACTACCCGGAAATTATTATTGTTCAGCCAGGACCCTTCACTTGTACAAAATGTTACATCATTTAAGCAAAGAAATTTTGTAAACTACGGCCTTGCTGCCAACCAGGGTAATTTCCTTATTATTACCCATCCGGCATTGACAATTGGGGCCGGTGGCTCCAACCCGGTAGAAGATTACAGAGCTTATCGCAGCTCAGCAGCAGGCGGAAGCCATACTGCAAAGATTTATATGATAGATGAATTGATTGATCAGTTTGGTTTGGGTATTAAAATGAACCCGCTTTCTATCCGCAATTTTGTCCGTTGGGCCAGGAATACATTTAGCTCGCCGGTAAAAAATGTATTGCTCATAGGGAAGGGATTAAACTATACACAATTCCGTCCGAATGAAAGTAATCCTGATGTTGAAAAATTAGCGTTCGTCCCTACATTCGGATTTCCCGCTTCTGATAACTTACTGACTGCTGAACCGGGTCTCAATGAGATTCCCAAAGTGCCTATAGGCCGGATCTCGGTAATAAATGCTGATGAGGTAGCTGTCTATCTGGCCAAATTGATACAATATGAACAACAGCAGGCATTTCAATCACCACTTATCAGTGATAAAGCATGGATGAAAAATGTGGTGCATGTGGTGGGCTCCAGCGATGCCAGTCTTGGCGCCATCCTGCAGGCAGCTATGGATAATTACCGCCGGATTATCATTGACACTTTTTATGGCGCCAATGTAAATACTTTCAGTAAGGTGACACCGGACCCCGTACAGCAGGCTACCAGTGAAAAACTTAGCAAGCTATTTCAGGAAGGTATCGGGTTATTAACTTATTTCGGGCACTCTTCTGCTAATACTCTTGAGTTTAATCTTGACAACCCCGACCAATATAATAATACCGGTAAATACCCGGTAATGATTGTAATGGGCTGTAACGCAGGTAATTTTTTCAATTTTAATACACTACGGTTTCTTACCAAAGAAACACTTTCTGAAAAATTTGTTTTAGCACCTCAAAAGGGCTCTATTGCTTTTATCGCCAGTACACACCTTGGTATTGTTTACTATCTTGACATATATAATACCCAGACTTATAATTCGGCCTCTGTGACTAAATACGGTAAAACGCTGGGCGAATTACTGATTGAGTCTATTACCCAGGTATATAACATTCAAACTCAAAATGACTACTATGCCAGGTTCCATTGTGAACAAACGACTCTTCACGGAGATCCTGCCATCAGGCTTGATATATCAATGGCCAAACCCGATTATGTAATAGAGGACCAGTTGCTGAAAGTGACACCCCAGTTCATATCGGTGGCGGAAACACATTTTAAGGTTGACGCGAAGTTTATGAATCTTGGCAAGGCTCTTAATAAAAACATTGTTGTTGAATTAAAACGTACTTATCCAAACCTGATCACAGAAGTAATAAGAAGAGATACTATACCTGGTATCCGGTATATTGATTCGCTCTCTTACGAACTTGAGATTGTACCTACCAGGGACAAAGGACTGAATAAGATCAGCATTTGCGTTGATGCTGACAATACCGTGGATGAGATTTATGAAACAAATAATTGTGTTACGAAAGATGTATTTATCTACGAAGATGAGGCAAGACCGGTATATCCTTACATGTATGCTATTGTGAACAAACCGGATATTAAACTGGTGGCATCCACTGCGAATCCATTCAGTGGCATGAAGCAATACACTATGGAAATAGATACCACCGAATTCTTTAATTCTTCTTCTAAGGTCTCCAGTACAATAAGCTCAACCGGCGGAGTACTGGAATTCAGCCCCGGAATAACATTCAGGGACAGTACTGTGTATTACTGGCGGGTGGCTCCCGTTCCGGTTAGCGGACAGCCGGTCTGGAACAAGACTTCGTTTATTTATTTAAGCAACAGCGGTCCTAATGCCAGTGACCCGGGCTATAACCAGTCTCATTTCTATCAGCATACTAAATCAACTTATGACCGGATGAGAATGGACTCTGCCAGCCGCACGTTTAAATACTTATCAAACACTCATAATTTATTTCTAAGAATGGGTACCTGGATCACCAGCGGTGCCACGCAGGAATCCTCATTAACTGTTTCTGTGGATGGAGTGGCAAGTATTCGACTGATGAACTGGTTCTCATCTTTGGTGTTTAATGTAATTGATCCGGTATCGTTTAATGTATGGCAAAATCAGGTTCTCCTGCCTGCTACCTGTCCCCCTAATCCTAATAATCCTCCCAGTTCATTAGGACTGGGATTATACGGAAGCACATCCATTCAGGATTGTTTTGGAAGTTCCCCCAGGTTGTTCAATTTCGAATACCGCTATACTGATACATCAAGCCGGAGGAAAATGATGAATTTAATGAAAGACACTGTTCCGGACGGTTATTTTGTAATAGTGCGGAATTTTACATTGAACCCTATATATGGCTACCCGAATGCCTGGGCTGCTGATTGGGCTGCAGACACATCTATTTATGGATCGGGGAAATCACTTTATCATTACCTTAAGAATGCAGGATTTGCCGGTATAGATTCATTCTACAGGACCCGGCCATGGGGTTTTGTGTATAAGAAAAATGACCCCTCATTTACTCCTAAATGGTTAGTGGGTGAAGGTATGTTTGATAACCCAACTTTGTCTGTTGATTGCCCGGCTTCTGATACGCTTGGTTTTGTTACATCCCCGGTCTTCGGACCTGCCAGAGCATGGAAACAATTGAAATGGAGGGGAAGCAGTGATGCAAACCCCGGTGATGTGGCTACTGTTAATGTTATTGGGATCAAAAATGACGGAACAGAAACTACTTTGTTCAGCAATCTCACAACTTCACAGCAAAACTTTGATATTTCTTCCATTAATGTATCCTTATACCCCAATATCAAGCTAAAGATGAGTACGCAGGATAAAGTGAATTTCACTCCATACCAGCTCAGGTACTGGCGGGTGACTTATGTGCCTGTGCCGGAAGGTGCTATTGCTCCAAATATTTATCTGAAAGTGAGAGATTCAGTAGAGCTCGGCGAACCAATGGATTTCAAAGTCGCATTTAAAAACATCAGTGAAGTGGCATTCGACAGCCTGAAAGTTAAACTGGTGATAACTGACAGAAATAATGTTCCGCATATAATACCCATATCAAGGATGCGGCCATTATTGGTCAA
>JBGPKR010000031.1:0-27492 GCA_041486045.1 Chitinophagaceae bacterium
AAAAGCGGTAACATTTCGAACAGAACGCAAAAATTTTAAATAACGGGGCTTGTCTTTTTCATAATCCCTTTTAATAAATCTTTCCCAGCAAACATAGATGAGAAAGTAATAGGGGATGCTGAGTAGCAGAAGGATCAGGTTCCATGGTTTGTTTACCAGTATCTTCCCCGGAACCGGCACCCCCGGCAGTTGCAGAAAAGCAAGTATGACGACAGTGAGACAGGAAAAACCCATAAGCCGGGGTAGTTGCATTCTTAGTCTTATCCAGATATGATTTTCATCGGGTTGCTGAAATCCGCTGGCTTTACCAACCAGCCTTGATGTGTACCAGGTGACATAGGTCCATAAAAAAACAGCAAGTATGCAATAGAGAAAAACAAATTTATTTCCCTGTTCCACTGTTATTAACATAATATCCCTGCCTTGTGAAAGGATCCAGAATGTTAAAGTACCCAGGATAAGAATAAGGATACCGGGAAAGAAAAGCCAAAGGGATTTGAACAGGTATCGCCAGAAATCAGCAGTAAAAATATCAGCCAGGCCGATCTTCGGGGCAGGGGCTTTGGAGGTCATGGTTAATGGTTTGACTAAAGTTAAATCAAGGAATCAACAAATTCAATACCCCTTTTGTGTTATTGGTTCAACACTTTCCAGAGCAGGTCTTTTAATTCGGTCAAACCTTTATTAGTGACAGATGAAATAAACAGGTGAGGAATGTTTGCAGGTAATTCTTTTTCAATTGCTGCTTTCAACTCATCATCCAGCATATCACTTTTACTGATGGCGATAACAAATTGCTTGTGCAATAATTCAGGATTATATTGTTCCAGTTCATTGACCAGGATCTCAAATTCTTTTTTATGATCATCGCTGTCAGCAGGAATTAAAAAAAGCAGGATGGAGTTACGTTCAATATGGCGGAGAAAGCGATGCCCTAAACCCTTGCCTTCCGAAGCTCCTTCAATGATACCCGGGAGATCAGCAATGCAAAAACTTTTACCGTCACGGTATTCTACCATGCCCAGGTTGGGCACAAGGGTTGTAAAAGCATAATCGGCAATTTTTGGTTTTGCAGCAGTGATAACAGAAAGCAAAGTTGATTTACCGGCATTGGGAAAACCAACCAACCCCACATCGGCCAGCACTTTTAATTCTAAAACTTTCCAACCTTCCACTCCTTCTTCGCCGGGTTGTGCATGCTCGGGCGCCTGGTTGGTGGGTGTTGCAAACTGGGCATTCCCCAAACCGCCCCGGCCACCGGGGATCCAGATCACTTCCTGCCCATCTGCCAGTATCTCTTCTTCCTGTTTGCCTGTTTCTTCATCTCTTGCAATGGTTCCAAGCGGAACTTCGATAATGATGTCTTTCCCTGCCCGGCCACTGCTGTTATTGCCACTGCCGGCTTCACCGTTTTCTGCCAGCACATTTTTAAAATAACGGAGATGCAGAAGTGTCCAGAGATTACTGTTGCCTTTTAATATGATATGGGCGCCGCGACCGCCATCACCACCATCGGGACCACCCATAGCAGTGAATTTATTCCGCATAAAATGTTTGCAGCCGGCGCCGCCATGACCACTCCGGCAAAAAATTCGTATCTGGTCAACAAAATTATTTTTCTCCAATATCTTATTTTTACTGCGTGCTACGAAGGGTTTGGCTTTAGCCAAAACCGTAGTAGAACAATGAGACCCGCCTTTGTCCCAGGTGAAAGTGGGATTACGGCGGGCGATTGCAAATATACCTTAACAATATTCAACCCTTCATTAAATGAAATACCTTGTATTAACGCTGTCTCTCCCTTTATTGCTTGCCTTGCAATGCAATAAGCAAAAAGGTGAAATTCCTTCCTGTATCCAGGAAAAGATTGACCAGATAAAAGCAGTACCCAAATGGAATCCCCCTGCGGAAGTAAATGAATATATCTACCAGGGAAAACATGTTTATCTTTTCAGCGCTGATTGCTGCGACCAGTATAATGAACTATTTGATGGCAATTGTAATTATATCTGCGCCCCATCAGGCGGGATTACCGGCAGCGGAGATATGAAATGTGCTGATTTTCGCAACGCCGCACAATTTGTAAAATTGATCTGGAAAGACCCTCGTTAAATAAAAGAGTCCCGCCTTAGGCGGGACCCTTTTTTACGTCAGGAACATTGGTTATTGTACCACAATTTTTGAACTGAATACTGACTTGCTGTTGGGGTCTGTTACTTTAACTAAATAAACACCTTTTGCATTTGAAGCGGAGAGTTTAATAACCTGGGTTTGATTATCTCCTGCTATATTCACAACCTGCTGCATTACCTGGCGGCCCGTTACATCAGTTACCTGGATGGTATAGCTTCCGGCAGCTATATCATTGAACTGAATGGTGAACTGGTTATTCGTAACCGGGTTGGGGTAAATGTTTATTTTATTGTCGCCGGTATTACCAGGAATATTTTTAGATATAAGATCAATGTTAGTTGCTGTTGGCTTATTACCGGAGACAAGCAGGTTACCGTTTGCCAGGTCAGATACATGCCACATTGTTCCGTTCATTTTCAAAGGAGTAGCCGCCCAGGTTTTTGTGTTAACAACAAAAAGGGAAGCTGATTCCAAAGCGCTGCCGACAATTACCTGGTTGTTCTCATTAACAACTGCGCCATTAACGGTAAAACCATTCGGTAAGCCGGAAATAACTCCCACATGAGTGGCCACCCTGCTTTCAATATTTACTTTGAATACATGATTGCGGGCAGAGAAAACATAAAGATTGCCATTGTCGTCTGCGATCATATCTCCGCCAAAACTGCTGCAGGAGTTGTGAATGGAAACGCCCTTGTTGGACGGATCATCCACCAATGAACCCAGATCTGCAATTTGTATTTTTTTACCTGTGCTGAATTGAATAAGCTGCATACCATCATTGGTCATAGCATATCCATTGCCATCGGCAGCAATCACCATCCGGGTAACAATATTACCCTGGTCAGAAGACTTCATTGGCTTATTGGTAAATGGCACTGTTACATAATACACCTGTTGTGATTTAATGTCATAATACCTCAACTGGTCAATGAACATCGGGGTGTAATAGACCCGGTTATGTTTACTATCAAAGGCCAATGCTGCTACGCCGCTGCTGAAAGCGGCTTGTTCACTAAATCCCATTTTATTAGTGCCAAGATCAGTGATTTGTTTTTTTGTAAAAGCATCGAACACTACCTGCTTTTCAGCCATACCATTAATAAGCGTACCGCTGAAAGTGCCGGTTTCCGTGTTCAGGATGCGCAGGTACACCCAGTTGCCATATTGTTGCTGCACATCGGTCATTGAATAAGCAAAACGGTCAGCCTGCTGGGCGGAAACAAGGGTGGTAAGCAAAACGGTTCCCAAAAGAAGGGAAATACAGGGTAAACTTTTTCTCATACACTTGATTTTTTTGTTTACAAAGGTTTAAAATGGAAAATTAAGTTACAACTATTTCCTGTCAGGGAAAAGAAATTTTTATGGACGGTGTGGGTCCTGTTTTTTAAAAGATCTGTAAGTAGCCGGCTGGGCAGGTAAATTTTCAGGAATAGCCCTTAGGGGTTCAACCTCTTGCAGACTATTAAAACAATCGGCTGGTAATTGCTGATAATATCCGGTGCCTTCGGTTTTCCAGGCCAGCATTTCATCGGTTACCTGTTTAATGATCTTCCCGGGGTTACCAACTACCAGGCTGCGGGCAGGTATTTTTTCTCCTTCTTTTATAAATGTCAGCGCCCCCACAATACTTTCATCGCCTAACTCCGCATTATCCATTATAACCGCATTCATGCCCAGCAAACAGTTTTTACCAATAGTGGCGCCATGAATAATAGCGCCATGACCGATATGTGCCCCTTCTTTTAATAATACGGTTACTCCAGGAAACATGTGGATGATGCAGTTTTCCTGCACATTGCATATGTCTTCAATGATAATCCGGCCCCAATCTCCTCTTAAAGCGGCCCCGGGCCCGATATAACAATCTTTGCCAATGATCACATTACCTGTAACAACCGCCTGCGGATGAATAAAGGATGATTCATGAATGACGGGGATAAATTTTTTGAAGGAATAAATCATACCTTTTGTTTTAAGCGCCATTTTTAGGCTCTGGTTTCTTTTTTGATCCCCTGTTTATTGCCCGTATAACAAAATACAGGCCCAGCCCGATTGCTGCTATTCCTAAAATTACCACCAAAATGGCTGCCCCTTCATTTCCATTACATGAAAGACTACAGGACAATGCAGCAACTAAGTAAACAATCCCTAATGCAGCAATAATAGCAAGGATTATTAACAGCGCATTATCGCCCTCTCCTTTGTTTCCTTTTAATTTAGCCACAACATAATTTTTCAACTGTACCTTAAACTCTTTTTTGAGAATCCTTTTTTCTTCGTGGGTTAATGTGCTTTTGTCCCGGTATTTCAGCGATTCAAGAATTTCTGTTGCAGTTGGTTTCTCTTTTAGGGGAGAGGACTTAATTATTGATGAACCGGATACTGTTTGAAAATTCTGAAAAAAGCCACCCGGTTTGTTTGAGATACATACCATCATTCCGTAAGCGGCAGCTGCCAGTGAAAAATCGCATGCCTTTTGCTTTATATAGAGCCATCTCCCGTTTCTGAGTTTCTTTTCTTCTTTTGAAGGATACATAAAGACAGCTGCTATGTAGTACAGGATAAAAAAGACAAGCAGGTAAGCAGGCAAAGAAATATCCATTGCAAAAAAGGCCGTGCCGGTGTACCAACCAAGCAACATCAGGAGTAAATGAGAAATGATAATGATGATGCGGGACTTCCACGGGTTTCTTTTGGCCCAATAAGACAGCCTTCTCATAATTAACAGATTTAAGGTTATTGTTTATATAAGTTTTTTGCCGGTCCTGAAACAGGTTCCTTTAAAAAATGCTACCTGTTCATTTTTCTGATTGATAACTGTGATCAGGTAAACACCGGTGCTTCTTCCGTTATGTACTTCTTTTGCTTCTGCAGTAAGGGTATCGCCAACATTTACCGCTTTGGTAAAAGTTATGGTTACATCCAGGGCTACGGACAGGTTATTCCGGTTGTTACAGGCAAAAGCAAAAGCTGAATCAGCCAGGGAAAATGGAATACCTCCGTGTACAATGCCGAATCCGTTTACCATTTCCTTGCGGATGGTCATCCTGATCTTACTGTAGCCTTCATGTACTTCCAGTACTTCTACGCTCATCCATTGGCTGAAGTAATCGTTCTCCATCATGTGGGAAACAACTGAGTTTGCTAACTGATTCTTTTCATTGAGCATTGAATAAATAGAATTGGTTAATGAATAATTTATTCTCCTTTAAATTCAGGTTGTCTCTTTTCCAGGAAAGCCTGCACCCCTTCTTTATAATCAAAAGTAGCAGCGGCCATTTGCTGAAAAATATCTTCCTGGAGCAACTGTTCTTCGTATGAATTGGTAAAAGAATAATTCAGTAAATGTTTGGTAAATGCCAGGCCCCTTGTGGGCATTTGCGCAAGGGTGGCGGCAATTTTTTTGCTTTCTTCTCCAAATATTTCATCAGGAAATACTTTGTAGATCATCCCCATCCTTTCTGCATCAGCAGCTGAAACCTTATCTCCAAGCATGGACAAGGCGCTGGCTTTTTGCCAGCCGATCAACCTGGGTAAAAAATAAGTCCCGCCGCTATCAGGTATCAACCCGATCTTGCTGAATGCCTGTATAAATGATGCGGATGGCGAAGCAACAACAATATCACAGCATAAAGCCATATTGGCCCCGGCGCCTGCCGCCACGCCATTTATTGCTGCCACAACCGGTTTCGGAAGATTGCGGATCCTTTTAATGACCGGGTTATAATGTTCAGATAAGATTTTATCAATCCCGATTGCATTTTCGCCTACCAGTTCTCCCAGGTCCTGCCCGGCGCTGAAAGCTTTTCCGGCGCCGGTGATATATACGGATCTTATTTCATGAAGGGAAGCGCACTCGTCTAATTTTTCCTGCAGCAGCAACGCCATTTCCCGGTTGAAGGAATTGAATTTATCGGGGCGGTTCAGCGTAATGAACCCAATAGAATCTTTTATTTCAAAAAGAATGGAAGACATGAGAACTTATTTAGTAACGAAGATACTACTACACTTTTATGCTGCGTAATACAAAGTAATTGATCCGATGCTTAGTGGCATTTGAAATAATCAAACGGTTCCTGGCAATCTTTACATTGATACAGAGCTTTACAGGCGGTGCTGCCAAATTCACTTACCAATCTTGTATTGTTTGAATGACAAAGCGGGCATTCCACGCCATCTTTTGGTATAGAAAATCTTTTATCTGGCGGGGCAATTCCATACTCCTTTAATTTTCTTTTCCCGGATTCACTCATCCAGTCGGTGGTCCAGGCAGGGCTGAGCGATTGTGTTATTTTTATTTTTTTAAAACCCAGGGTGGCTAACTCCGTACGGATATTTGCAGTGATCATATCCATGGCAGGGCATCCTGTATAAGTCGAAGTAATGACAAGCTCTAATTCATCATCGTTCCACCTGATATCCCTGACAATTCCAAGATCAATAATGGATAAAACAGGTACCTCCGGGTCTTTTATTTCTTCCAGGAAAGCTAATAGAGTTTTTTTATCAATTTCATGTGCTGTCATAAGCGATTACCACTCACAGTTGGGGTAAGTTCTTTGCAAATATTGTAATTCGGTAAGTATATAACCAAGATGTTCCGTATGTTTTCCCTCTTTGCCTCCGCTTTGCATAAATATTTTTTCAGGGATCGTTAAGGTAGCCTCTCTGAAAATTTCGTTTACTTTTTTCAACCACTCATCTTTAAGTGTTATTAAATCAACTCCGGAATCTTTTTCATAACCTGCAGGCATAAACATTTCACCGGTATATCTCCACAATTCATCAATGGCTTTCAGCATTCGTTGATGGCTTTCTTCAGTTCCATCACCCAACCGGATCACCCACTCCCGGCTCCAGCGAAGGTGATAGGCAACCTCTTTCAATGATTTGGCAGCAATGGCGGCTATTTGTTCATCTTTGGAATGCTGCAATTGCTGCAGTAATAAATATTGGTACTGGCTGAAAAAAAATTGCCGGAGCATTGTCTGTGCCCAATCGCCGTTGGGCTGTTCGACCAATAAACAGTTTTTGTATTCTCTTTCTGTTCTTAAATATGCCAGGCTATCTTCTGTAGAACCATCTGTTTTCAATGATGCCGCATGTTGATAGAAATTCCGGGCTTGCCCGATCAGGTCAAGCGAAATGTTGGTGATAGCAATATCCTGCTCCAAAATCGGCCCATGTCCACAGCATTCGCTGTTTCTTTGACCTAAAATGAGTGAGTTGTCTGCAAGATGAAGAGTATAATTTATTATTGCTTCGTTCATTTGAGTATTATTAATTATTAATTATTGATTATTCCGGGAACTCAATAATTAATAATATGTAATCCCCGCCTGAATGACTCAGTCGGGCAGGAATAATCAGACCTACATATAATTTACTTCATCCGGTAATTCATAGAAAGTAGGATGACGGTAAATTTTATCAATGGCTGGTTCATACAATTCGCCTGCTTCTTCCGGGTTTGATGCGGTGATATATTTACTCTCTATCACCCAAATGCTTACACCTTCCATTCTTCTTGTATACACATCTCTTGCATTTTCAATGGCCATTTGTGCATCGGCGGCATGAAGGCTGCCGACATGTTTGTGGTCGAGACCCTGTTTGCTCCGGATAAAAACTTCCCACAACGGCCAGTCGGCCCCCCCAGTTCCGCCAGTTGACGGAGGGATTGGCGACGAGTCTTTTAATCCGCCACCAGTTTTATCTTCCGGAATATCTCCATAATAAAACTTTCTTATAAAATTCATTGTTCAGTGTTTAAATATTCAAATAATCAAGCTGCTTCTAAAGCCCCTCCTTGGAGGGGTTTGGGGAGGCCTTTTTCTTCCGAAAAGCCCTGCATGATTTATAAACCGGCAATTCATAGTAATGGTTATAAGTTGCCAAGAATAATCCCCGCCTGAATGACACAGTCGGGCAGGAATAATTAGTAATCTATAATCAAGCTACTTTTTGCTTGCTTCTCCTTTTTTCCGCATAAGCCGCCGCCGCCTCTCTCACCCACGCTCCCTCTTCCCAGGCTTTTCTCCTGGCATCCAATCTTTGCTTATTACAGGGACCGTTGCCTTTTACCACATTCCAGAATTCATCCCAGTTTATTTCGCCAAAATCATAATGTCTTCTTTTTTCATTCCATTTCAGTTTTTCATCCGGAAGTTTCATTCCCAGCACTTTTACCTGTTCGGCGATCATGTCAATAAAATTTTGCCGCAACTCATCATTGGTTTTTCTTTTGATCTTCCATTTCATGCTCTGGTCGCTGTTGGTGCTTTCAGAATCTTTCGGGCCAAACATCATCAGCGAAGGCCACCACCAGCGGTTGATGGCATCCTGGCACATTTCTTTTTGTTCTTTACTTCCCCTGCTCAGCACCAGTAAAATTTCAAATCCCTGCCGCTGATGAAAACTTTCTTCTTTGCAAATTCTTACCATGGCTCTTGCATAAGGGCCATATGAAGTTCTTGTCAGCATCACCTGGTTCATGATGGCGGCTCCATCGACCAGCCAGCCGATGGCTCCCATATCAGCCCATGTTAATGTTGGATAATTAAAAATGGAAGAGTATTTGGCTTTGCCACTGTGCAGATCATTGATCATTTCTTCACGGCTCATGCCTAAGGTTTCAGCAGCGCTGTATAAATACAAACCATGCCCCGCTTCATCCTGCACTTTGGCTATCAGGATGGCTTTTCTTTTTAATGAAGGAGCTCTGGAGATCCAGTTGCCTTCCGGCAGCATGCCCACTATTTCACTATGTGCATGCTGGCTGATCTGCCGGGTATTGGTTTTACGATACGCTTCCGGCATCCAGTCTTTGGGTTCGATCTTTATTTCGTCGTCTATTTTTCCCTGGAAAATTTTTTCAAGATCCTGAACTGGCATATCAAAACGATTAATAAGCAAAATTAATCAAACTAACTCCAACTGCTGAATTATTCAACAGGGACTGTTTATATCTATTGCATGCTTTTTACAAAAAGGTCCTGGTCTTTTTTCCATTTGTCATGACCGATATGGGATTGGGTTTAAAATCCCTGTATTCTTCTGTGGTAAAGTCTTTTGCGTTTAATTCTTTGCCATTTGCTTTCACACTGCTCTTAAACATAACTCCTTTGCTGTTAAAGTAAACCCTCGTTTCCCATTCGTTGCCTTCTTCTCCCTGAAGCAAATAATAGAAAAGAAGTTTACCATTTCTATATAAATATTCTTCAATTGATATGAGGTGAGAAGCTTTCCTGTAATTATTCACTTTCAGCAATACGTTTTTAGGATTACGTTCTGTTGCGGGCAGGTGATTAGGATCGTCATCATACCAAAAATTAATAGTATCAACATAAAATCCCACCGCAGGCCAACTTTTTATGTTCTTATTTATCACCAACTGGTTTTGATAAAGCGGCCCTTCAAAGCCATATTCGATTGATTCAGCAATTTGTTTATTGACTTCGGTGTAGTGTTTGCGGATGTCGGCTTCTGTTTGTGCGGAAGCACACATTGAAAAACAAATCAGGATGAAAACAATACTTTTATTCATAATTGAAGGTTTATGATAAACGAATTCTATTTAATGTCATAATCCACCACTACTTTTTCTGTTTTGGGATGAGATTGACAGGTAAGAATAAATCCTTTTTCAATTTCTTCATGCTCCAGTCCCCAATGCACATCCATTTCCACTTCACCTTCCAGCAGCCTTGCTTTGCAGGTACAGCACATACCGCCTTTGCAGGCATAAGGAAGATCGGCGCCTTGTTGTAAGGCAGCATCAAGGATGGTTGTTTCGCTGTTCAATGCCAGGTCAAAATCAAAACTCCTGCCATCCACTTTTACAGATATGTTGCAGATAGGCCCTGTGTCTTTTTTTACTTGCCGGGTTTTTATAATTGATTTTTTAGGGGTTGAGGAAGTAAATAGCTCAAAATGGATATTCTTTTCATTGATCCCTTTTTGTTGTAAGTAATCTTTTACACAAAAGATCATTTCTTCGGGTCCGCAAATAAATATTTCATCGGTAGTTGCATAATCAAGCAGTTTTGCCAACTCATTTAATTTATCAGTATTGATCCTTCCGGAATTAAGAGATGACTCGGTTCTTTCCCGGCTCAGGATATTAATAAAGTTGAAGCGGTCAATAAATTTATTCTTCAGCCCCTCCAGTTCCTCAAAGAAAATAATAGAGGCACGGCTTTTATTGCCATACACTAAAGTAAATGTACTGCCGGGCTCTGTTCGTAAAGTTGTTTTAATTATTGAAAGCACCGGCGTAATACCGCTGCCGGCAGCAAAGGCCAGGTAGTTTTTTTTATTGGCAGGATCTAACTCCGTGTAAAACTTCCCCACCGGTTCCATCACTTCCATCACATCAGCTGTTTTCAATTCATCATTTGCATAGGTTGAAAACAAACCGCCCTCCACTTTCTTAATGGTCACTCTCCATTCCTTATCCAGCGGCGAACTGCAAAGCGAATAAGTTCTCCTTACTTCTTCTCCGTTAATGAAAGCCCGCATCGTAAGGCTTTGCCCCTGCTGAAAGGCAAAACTCATTTTTAACTCTTCAGGTATTTCAAGCAAAACGGAAACACAATCAATGGTTTCTTTTTTTATTTCTCTTATCCTGAGCGGATGAAAATGGATGGACATGCTGTTGTTTCTATTTTTTCTCCAAAGAGGCCCGCCTGGCAGTTGACAAACCGTTGATCAGGTGATTCACCATATTATCTTCAATTTCCTGCGGGGTAACTTTTTTCCCACTGCGGTGCCAGAATTCCAATCCTCTTACTGAAGAAAGGATCGTCAGCATCGCCACATAGGGCATGATGGGTTTCATTTCTTTATCCCGGATACCTTCTTCAATGATCGCCTCCATCTTTTGCACATAGTTCCGGCGCTGGGTGATAAAAGTTGTCAGGTAGGGCTCCGGGAGGTGGATCCATTCATTGATCATTACACAATAATCATCAAACCGGTTCAGCATCATCTGTACATGAAAGCGGATCAACGATTCAATTTTTTTATTATTCGTTATGGCATTATTAACGAGATCGTTTAAATGGATATTACAATCATTGGCGGTATGGAAAATAATTTCCTGCAATATTTCTGATTTGGATTGAATGTGGTTATACAGGCTGGCTGCTTCAAGACCAACCCCTTCGGCAAGATCCCGCATGGAAGTCGCCGGGAAACCCTTTTCCCGGAACATGGCAGATGCTTTCCGGATGATCAGATCTTTTTTGGATGCTTTTTTTCGCTTCGATGAGGCCATGCTCAAAGATACTACTCTGCTATTAAGCTGTGTAGTACACTGTAATGAACAGCGCTGTAACCCGGGATGATGCAGCTAGGGGTAATTCTTTGTTTTTGGCTGGGAAGAAATCGGTTCCGCTTTCTCAATTTTTGCAGGAATCATTAATTGTTCACTCAGGTCAGGTTTAATAAGCAAGGCAGAAGTTCTGTCATCCCCGCAGTCAAAAAAAGTCCAGAAAAGGCCACCATCCCATGATTCGCCGATAAGATGAGTAACCGTGCTGATCCGGTTGCCCTGCCATTCAAGTACAGATTTTAGTTCAATTACCGTTTGCAGATCTCCGCCTGTTTTTATTACCTGGAGGATCCTGCCTGGTTCATATTGCTTCCATGCGCTGTCAGGTATTTCCGAAAACATCATGGCTATATATTTCATAAAATCATCCTTGCCTCCCAGGGAACCAATTAAAGCGGGATAGCTATACCGGGTAAAAAGTTCCCAGTTTTTTGTTTTAAATCCCGATACAAGACTGTCAGCACAGCGGCGGATACTGGCTTTGGCAAAAGCCGTATCAAACTGGGCATGAGCACTGCAAAAAAAGAAAGTAAAACCCAGTGCAATAAAAAAACGTTTGTTCATGCTACGGATGAATAGAGGTCAAAGTTACTCCCGCCTGACCAAAATATTTATAATTATAGATAGTCGGGCAGGTAAACAGCCCGGATTGCTTTTTTCGGTATACAAAATTCATGTAGGTTTGTCCCGAAGGGATTCCTATGGAACTCTCTTTTGGCAAGTCGTTAGTCTTTAGTAGATAGTCATTAGCCAGGTTTCCGGCTAACGACTAATGACTCACGACTATAAATTATAAACAAACTTCAACCTTAAGAAACATGTCCCTCATTACCGTCGGTACCATGGCCTTCGATGCAATTGAAACGCCGTTTGGAAAAATAGATAAAATAGTCGGGGGCTCGGCAACCTATGTGGCCTATGCAGCCAGCAATTTTGTGAAACCCGTGCAGCAAATCTCCATAGTAGGATATGATTTTCCCAAAGAAGAAATGGAAGAATTAAGGAAGCGGGGCGTTCATTTGGATGGGGTGGAAATTGTGCCGGATAAAAAATCTTTTTTCTGGAGTGGCCGTTATCATGAAGACATGAACAACCGGGATACATTGGTTACTGATCTGAATGTATTGGCTGATTTTGATCCTAAAGTTCCTGATAGTTACCAGGGTGCTGAATTCCTGATGCTGGGTAACCTGATGCCGAAACTGCAATTGAACGTTATCCAGGAATTGAAGAAAAGACCCAAGCTGATCGTGATGGATACGATGAATTTCTGGATGGAAACAGCGATGCAGGAATTGAAGATCGTGTTGAAATATGTTGATATGTTACTGGTAAACGATGCAGAGGCAAGACAACTGACCGGCCAATTTTCATTGGTAAAAGCAGCCAAAAGCATCATGATGATGGGTCCGAAATACCTGATCATTAAAAAAGGAGAACACGGTGCATTATTGTTTCATGGCGATGACGTGTTCTTTGCACCGGCCCTGCCGCTGGAAGATGTGTTTGACCCTACAGGCGCCGGTGATACATTTGCCGGAGGTTTTATTGGTTATTTGGCCAAAACAGGTGATATCTCATTTGAGAATATGAAAAGAGGCATTATAGTTGGGTCAGCAATGGCCAGTTTTTGCGTGGAAAAATTCGGACCAACAAGATTAAAGGAAATCAACAAAGCAGATATTGATTCCCGGATACAGCAGTTTAAGGATCTGGTGAGTTTTGATATTGAGTTGGTGTAAGACTTGCGAGCCCCCTAAAAAATATTTCTATAAACAGATTTTTCCGGGGCGAAGCAAGCTCCAAATCCCGGGAGGTTGCTTCGAAATTTATTTTTTTTTGCGAGCCCCCGGCATTCTCATCGATCTAATTGTATTTAGCGGGGTGAAGCAACCCCCAACTACTTAAAGAATTTCTTTATCCTGATTAGCTCCTCACCCGAATTTGAAGCAAGTTGTTCAAATAAATCTTTCCATTCAGGATTAATACTTTCAATCAGTGCAATCTTCTTTTTCCTTGGCCCTCCTTTTATTTGCTTCTCTCTGATAAATGCATCGGTGACCATGCTATAGGTCTCGAAATAAACAAGCTTATTAATGTTATATCTGTCAGTAAAACTATTATGATATATTCCATTTTTATGCTCTTGCATTCTTTTATATAGATCATTAGTAGCTCCGCAATACAGAACAGTGTTGTGGCTGTTGGTCATTATGTAAAAGTATCCGGGTTGATGCATGCTTCATATTATTGTGGAGTTTGCTTCGAAAATTATAGGTATAACTATTTGCAGACGTGCTTTAAACTCGCCTATAATTTTCTCGCAAGCACCACCGTATTCTTAAATTGAGACTTCTTCCCCAGCAGATTAAAAATTTCCGTGAAGATAATATAAGTACCGACCGGTAATTTATTTCCTTTATCATCAAGCCCATCCCAGTTCCAATAACCTTGTAACCCCAGCGTTCCATTACGGACAAGGTTACGAACAGGTCTTCCGGCTGCATCAAAAATGGTAATGTTGGCTATATAGCCGGGTTCTGTTACCTGGTATTGTATGCTGGCAATATCATCATGACCATCATTATCGGGAGAAAAAACTTTGGGAACAATTTCAATGGTTGCATTGATAGCATTCAGCAATTTGTATTGTGAATTTTTATAGGTCGGTGTTCCATAGCCTGCCGTTGATGCAGCGCTATGCCAGTTGCTTTCATCCTGTGATGGGCCTGCGGGATCAATTCTTTCCAATGAAACGCCTTCGGCATTGTCAATGAGTTTAAAGTGCCAGTCGTCTTTATATTTTACTTCATCTGCCACAATTCCCTGGAAGTTTAAGGCGATCACATCTCCTTCATCATCCGAAAAAGAAGGCAGCGATGAAACGATGAATACATTATCCGGGTTTTTTACCAGGTAATTCATAGCAAGGTTGGCGGCATCTTCGGTTACAACAATATAATCTCCCGGGAAAATATAACAGGGTGATGCACTCAATGCTTTGATAGAGCTGATAACGCCGCTGCTGTTCCGGTTGGCAATATACAGTTTGGCGGCGTCAAAGATCTTATTGCTGTTGTTGTAAAATTCTACATAGTCGTAGGCATTGGGTTTGGGATTAAATAATATTTCATTGATGATCCATTCAGCAGGGGCGGCATCCACCGGCAAACCAACCTTTGCTTTATTGACTGCGCCAATGGAATTGTTCTTACAATCTTTTACATGACTTGCAGTAATAGTATAAACTGTATTTGAGGCAAGAGGCGTAGCTGTTTTTAGTTGTACCTGGTTAAATAGAGGGGCAATAGTTACGGCGCTGGTAAATATTAATCCACCATCAACCGAATAATTTGCCAATGTGGCGCCTGATAAACTATCCACGGGCTCATCATAAACGAGAACGATTGTTACATTGTCTGTTGTATATGCTCTTTTTAATTGCGGGTCTGTTGCATCATTGTTGACCGCATCAATTGAATTTTTCTTCCCCGGGGTTCCGCCGGTTACATTCATGCTGGCTTTCCAGTTGCTGCTTCCGGCACAGGGGCTTTTGCTGTCAATCATTTCCAATGTCCAGCCACCATCTTTTTTTACCTGGTTCTGGTACCATTCTGAAGTATAGCTAACAGCATGGATCGTTTTTCCATTGGCTGCTTTTAAAAATAACTGGTCGCCATCATTATCGAGTGAAGGGAAACTGGTAACTGAAATTGTTGTTCCAAAAGCGCTCATGGCAGCGATTGCGCTACCTGTACAAACAATGACGAAACTATCCGGCTGCAATGTAAAATTGGGCATGGGTCCGCTTTGCCCGCTGGCATCGCCAATACGCCAGTTCTGTAAATTGATGGGAGAAGCGGTTGTATTCTTTAATTCTATCCATTCATTGTTAGGTAAACCAATTTGCGGGGTTGGATCAGCCATCAATTCATCAATCACCACATCATACCTGTTTTGTGCATACATATTTGCAGGTATGAGAAGAATAAGCAGTAATAGCCTGATTGGTTTCATAATAGCAAACTAAAAACACAATTGCCAGGTAAAAAGGGGGAAACCATCAGGTTTTTATGTGAATATTTGGAATAAAAATGTAGCCCATCTATATTTGCAGTGAACATGATAACAACAAAACATATAAAACGTAGCAAAAAACATTCCTGAGGGAAGGTTTGCAGCGTTATGTATGTAACAACATAAAAGTTTAGCAGGCCTTCCAACTTGGAAGGTTTTTTTGTCTGACGGCCTCCCGTCTGACAAAAATTTATAAACAAAACAAAAATCAAATGAAAGTTGCAGTCGTAGGTGCCACAGGATTGGTGGGTTCAAAAATGCTCCAGGTGTTGGCAGAGAGAAATTTCCCGGTTACGGAATTAATCCCTGTTGCTTCAGAAAGATCGGTAGGTAAGGATGTCGGGTTCAAAGGGAAGAGATATAAAGTGATAAGCATGATGGATGCCATTGCGGCTAAACCTACCCTGGCCCTATTCTCAGCCGGGGGCGGAACATCATTGGAATGGGCTCCAAGGTTTGCTGAAGCAGGCATTACGGTCATTGATAATTCATCAGCCTGGAGAATGGACCCGGCAAAGCCGCTGATAGTTCCGGAGATAAACGCTGATATATTGACTGCGAATGATAAAATAATTGCCAATCCGAACTGTTCTACTATTCAAATGGTAGTGGCCTTGAATCCGTTGCATAAAAAATATGGCATCAAACGAATTGTTGTCAGCACGTATCAGAGTGTAACAGGAACCGGTGTAAAGGCAGTTACACAGTTATTGAACGAAAGACAGGGTATTGATGGAGAAAGAGCCTATAAATATCCAATAGACTTAAATGTTATCCCGCAGATAGATGTTTTTTTGGATAATGGTTACACTAAAGAAGAAATGAAGATGGTGAAAGAAACAAAAAAGATCATGAGAGATGATTCCATCCGGATAACAGCAACCACCGTTCGTATTCCTGTAATGGGCGGGCATAGTGAAGCGGTGAATGTAGAGTTTGGAAAAGATTTTGTCCTGAGCGAAGTGAAGGATCTTCTGAGCAGAGCACCAGGTGTTGTTGTGGTGGATGATCCAGCTAATCAACTTTATCCTATGCCAATGGATGCTCATGAAAAAGATGAAGTGTTTGTGGGAAGGTTACGGAGAGACGAATCACAACCCAATACACTTAATATGTGGGTGGTGAGTGATAATTTAAGAAAAGGGGCGGCAACGAATGCGGTACAGATTGCAGAATATTTAGTTGCCAGAAAACTGCTCTGAAATATTTTACTGTCTTTGCCGGTAAGGAATGTGGTAAGCAAAATTTTCGGTGATCCTGTTTACGACGTAATCTACAGGAGTGTCCCAATCTGTAGCCCTTCTGTAGTTATCATTCCATATGGTCTCACCGTTACTGACTATGCTGCATGAAGCGATGATATCGTTGGTTTTGCTGGGGGCATAAATATTTCTTTTTAATACCGCCCCCATTATCTGGCGGCCATAGTCAATACCCATAGATGCCGCATCACTCATATATCTTTTTTTCTGGATTTTCATGCGAATAACTGCATCTACATTCAGAATCCTGCACAGTTCTTTGTCTGATTTATACCATGAATCGTGAAGAGAAATATTATTTTCTGAAAGTAGCTGAAGGGTGTTTGTATAATTTTGCACACGGACAGTAAGCGCATACCTGCCGGTATTGCCATTTTGAAGAATATTATCATGCAGGTATTGCTGGAATATCCTGCTTTCGGATTCTTCCATTTTTGCAAGATCTTCTTCTTTTGCATTTTTGGGTTTCACACCTGTATAAATCATTTCAGCAGGCAGTATGGCTATGACTTTATGCTTTGCTGTTTTTTGATAAACCACAGAGGGAATATGATTACGGCTGCAGGATGAAATAACCAGAATAAATGACAGAAGGGCTGAAAGTAAAACTGTTTTCATGAGGGTTGTTTTATCAGGAAACAAAATACAAATCATTATTGGCAGGGTCAAGCCCTTTGCTGTTATAGAATTGTGAAGAAGGATAATCTCAGGAATGAAGGCATTGATCCTGAACCGGATTTATTTAATTAGTAAAACTCCGCATTACAGCAACCGGGGTCATGCGACCGTTTCATTAATGAAGTTAATCAACGGTTGCAGCGCTTCAAAAGCTGTAACCGTTTTTTTTACCAGGTCCTTCGATGTAAGATCTGCGTCGCTTATTTTCATTATGGCGATGTAGTTTTTTAATTTCAGGTATTCAGCGGCAGGATTACCGGGTTCATAACCCTTTGGCACACGACTCAGCATAAACGCCGCGCTTTTATCCAGGTCACTATAAACTGATTTGAATTTCTTTGACCCAATAATTTTTTTAAAATCAGCAAAATTGTAATCAATTTCCTGTCTTACTTTTTTAAGTATATCCGGCATCGGTCCATACAGCCCGCCACCGGCAAAACAACTACCCGGCTCCATGTGAAAATAATATCCGGCGGTACCCCATGCTTTTTTCCCGCCTTTATTAATGCTGGCCCCAAAATTTGACTTATAAGGAGATTTATCTTTTGAAAAACGGATATCCCGGTTGATGCGGAACATGCAATCTTTTGCCAGCAGGTTTTTTATTGAAGTATCGTTTTTACTTTGCTGATCAATAACTGCCTGGATAAAACAGGCAAAATCAGCTTTGGCAGTTTCATATACTTTCCGGTTCTTGTCAAACCAGGGTTTGTTGTTGTTCTTCTTTAGATCTTTCAGGAATTTTAATGTAGAGGGTTGCAGCATAACTGTTTTTATGGGCGACAAAGTTATGCCAACCAGTAACCAATAACAAGCAACCAGCAACTATATCCTCGCCCAATTCTCCCCGCTTTTGATCCGGTACATGGTCATTTCACTAACGCCATAGCTTTGGGCCAGTTTTTTAATAGTGATGTTGCGGCTTTTGCTGTTGAGGATGCCTTTTATTTTTTTGACTTGCGTAGCAGTGAGTTTTAACCCTTCGGTGCGGTTGGCCTGTTTTTCTTTGTAGGCAATTTTTGCCGGGCTGCCCTGCTGGTGGCCGATCATTTGCTCCAGCGTTGCCCAGCGAAGGTTTTTTATATTGTTATCAAGTTTGTTGTGATTACGGTGGATGACGTATTTATGATTGGGCGAAGGTTTTTTCAGAAAGATTTTCGCCATCTCACGATGAATATATAAAGTGCCTTTATTATTGGGGCGATGCAGGTTTAATGTACGGTAGCCGGTAGTTAATGAACCGCTCAGCAACTTGCCGTCTTTTAATACATCCTGCTTGTAACTGGCTATGCGTCCTGAGCCGGACACTGCATACCTGTTGCGGAGATGCCTCCATCCGGAAAAAACAAGCGGCTTCCAGACTTCACCGGCTGATTTTTTGATCATAAAAAAAACATTTTTCCGAAGGAATCCCTTCGGGATAGCCGGGCACAGGATGCAGTTAATAACGGTGGTACGATAAGGTTATCAGAGCAGGTAAATGAACTTTTACTAAGGTATAAAGATTAGGGATACTGTCAATATTATTTTTTCCGGGTAATTTTAAGGAATTCATCTTCCGAAATGATTTTCACTGTATTAATTTTTTTTGCCTTTTCCAGTTTGCTTCCGGCATCTTCTCCTACAACCAGGTAATTGAGTTTTGCACTAACGCCACCCAGTATCTGCCCGCCATTTTCTTCCACCATTGTTTCGGCCTCGCTTCGCTTCAAAGTGGGCAGGGTCCCGGTAAATAAAAATGTAAGACCTGTAAGATTGCCACCTCTTGCCAGTTGTTTTTTTTCATTCTTTAATTGTAATCCCAGTTTTTCCAGCTGTTCCAGTAATTTAATATTGTCACGGTTACTGAAAAAATGATGGATGCTGCCGGCAACCTTAGGTCCTATATCCTCCAGGTTCTGCAATTCTTCAACCGATAGTTTTTTGAGATCCAGCAAATGATTGACAGCCTGTGCCAATGTCTTTGCGGTTGTTTCTCCCACAAACCGGATCCCCAATGCATAGATCAGGCGATTAAGAGGTTGTTTCTTAGAATTGCTTATTGCCTGTTGCAAATTGTCAATTGATTTCTCACCAAAGCCTTCTATCTCCGCAATTTTTTTGAAATCAAGGGTATAAATCCCGGGTATATCATTCAATAATCCCAACTCATAAAATTTACGGACGTTGGCATCACCAAAACCCCGGATGTCCATGGCATCTTTACTTACAAAATGTATGATACGTTCAACTACCTGTGCCGGGCAATCAATATTGATACATCGCCACACAGCTTCTTCTTCCTCTTTAAACAATTTGCTTTCACAAACGGGGCAGGTTTTCGGGAAAACAATTTTCTTTTCTTTACCTGTTCTTGTATCAGCCAGTGATTTTACAATCTGCGGGATCACATCCCCGGCTCTTTCTATCAACACCGCATCCCCGATACGCAGGTCTTTTTCTTTGATGTAGTCTTCATTATGAACAGAGATACTGCTCACCGTAACGCCACCGACGGCAACAGGTTCCAGTTTTGCAACAGGTGTTACCGCACCGGTTCTTCCCACCTGGAATTCTACATGCAGCAACTTGCTTGTTGCCTGTCTTGCTTTAAACTTAAAGGCAATGGCCCAGCGGGGATGATGTGATGTCATGCCCATTTTATCCTGCAGGGCAACCCCGTTCACTTTAATCACCATGCCGTCAATTTCATAAGGGAGACCATCTCTTTTTACTTCAAAATCTTTACAATATTTTATCACTGCATCAATTCCTTTAAAAATTTTCTTTTCTTTCTGCGGGCTGCGAAAACCCAGTTCCCACAGCATTTCTAAAGAACCGGAATGGGTGGTTAAAGCTGCAGGGGCTTTTTTGCCTTTGACCAGCGAATAATAACTGACATGATAAACAAAGGCTTCAAGGTTCCTTTTGGCCACCTCTGAAGAATCTTTAATGCGCAATGTTCCTGAAGCTGCATTGCGGGGATTAGCCAATGGTGGAATGCCCTGCTCCATTAATGACTCATTGTATTTTGCAAAATTCTTTTTATTGATGAGTACTTCTCCCCGGATCTCTATTTGCTGCAATCCATATGTTGAGATCTTTGCTGATAAAGGAATAGACCGTATCTGTCTGATATTCGTTGTTACTTCATCGCCTTCCACGCCATCACCTCTTGTGGCGCCACGGGTAAACAGATCATTTTCATAGATCAGCGAAATGCTTCCCCCGTCAAATTTGGGTTCCACACAATATTCAATTTCTTTCAGCCCGGTAAGCTCCCTTGCTTTTCTGTCAAAATCATCCAGGTCTTCGCTGCTGTAAGAATTATCAAGGGACAACATCGGGACAAGATGCTGAACGGTTGGAAAATCTTTGGTCAATCCTTTTGCCACCCTTTGGGTAGGGGAGTCGCCGGTAATGAGCCCGGGGTTTTCCTTTTCAATTTTTTCCAGCGTTTTATATAACTGGTCATACTCGTAGTCTGAGATCAGCGGGTCATTTAATATATAATAACGGTATTCATGAAAACGGAGCGCTTCTCTCAGTTTTTCAATTTCTTTTTTTGTAATGGAGTCCGCTGTCCCGATAGCTATCGGGAGTTTTTTAATTAATTCAGTCGTAAGCTTTTGCAGTTCACGGGTTGTTTCTTTTGAATACATATGCGTAAAGTTATACCAATTGAATTTCTAAACTATTCCGATCGATTCCGGTATAATGCCGATGTAGCAACCGTTAGGCCAACGTAGTTGGACTATTACGGGTGCACAATCAGTATTAGTTTCTCCATTAAAACAAAAGATGAGGAAAAATCAAAAATAAATTAATGTGTTATAAGTACATATCTGTATCTTCGAAATGCGATTTGCTGAAAATAGATGCGCAGCATCTTTTTATTGACACGATTTTGAATTTGTAAAAGGGCTTGCTATGAAACGATTTATTACACTGCTTGCTGTCATCACCGGGTTTGTGTTTACTGCTTCTGCCCAATTGCTTACCTGGACGCCCAACTTTGCCAAAGACAACGATAATATTGTTATTACCATGGATGCTACCAAAGGCAACCAGGGATTAAATAACTATACACCCACTTCCGATGTATATGTACATGTAGGAGTGATCACAAACCTTAGCGCCAATGCTACAGACTGGCGGTATGTAAAGTTCACCTGGGCTACCACGCCACCGGCAGCACAGACCACTTATTTGGGAAGCAACAAATGGCAATACACAATTACTAATATCAGGAGTTTCTTTGTTGTCCCGGCAGGCGAAACGATCCTGAAAATTGCCATCCTTTTTCGTAATGGCGCCGGCACTTCTGTTCAACGTAATACAGACGGAAGTGATATGTATATCCCGGTATATGACAATACCATTGCCGTTCGATTCACGGTTCCCTTTTTTCAACCCACGTATAACCACATACCGGAACCTATCAACAAACAGGTAGGTGATAATATCAATCTTACTGCCATTGCCAATAATTCTTCGACCATGAAACTGTACCTGAACGGAACAGTTATTCAGACTGCAAGCAGTGCAACTACTATTTCTGCCAACCCCACTTTAACAGTTGCAGGCAATCAGGTCGTGTTGGCGGAAGCCGACGACGGTACAACTATCAAAAGAGATACATTAGTTTTTTTTGTTGCCAGTGCACCGGTTATCCTGCCTTTGCCGGGAGGCGTCAGGGATGGCATTAATTATGAAGCCGGCAATACTTCTGTTGTTTTGGTGCTGTATGCACCGGGCAAAAACAGGGTCTCTGTTATTGGTGAATTTTCCGGGAGCAACTGGGTTGAACAATCTAATTATGTAATGAATAAAACACCAGATGGCAATTACTGGTGGCTCCGCATAACCGGGTTAACGCCCGGAACCGAATATGCTTTTCAATATTTGGTAGAGGGGCAATTAAAAGTTGGAGAGCCTTATTCAGAAAAGATCCTGGACCCTTCTAATGATGGATCTATAACTGCCTCTACCTATCCTTCCTTAAAACCATATCCGACAGGTCTTACTACCGGAATAGTCAGTTTATTACAGACAAATGCACCCGGCTACACATGGGGAGTTAATAATTTTTCAAGACCGGATAAAAGAAACCTGGTAATCTATGAGTTGCTGCTCAGGGATTTTTTAGCAGCACATGACTGGAAAACACTCCGTGATACATTGAGCTACCTGAAAACAATGGGAGTGAACGCTATTGAGATAATGCCTTTCAATGAATTTGAAGGCAATGAAAGTTGGGGATATAATCCAGATTTTTATTTTTCACCGGATAAATATTATGGCCCGAAAAATACCCTGAAAGAATTTGTTGACACCTGTCATAAAAACGGGATCGCAGTATTGATGGACATAGCATTAAATCATGCCACCGGCCTTTGTCCTTTAGCAGCGTTATACTGGAATAGTGCAGCCAATCAGCCGGCAGCCAATAATCCATGGTTCAATGTCACCGCCCCGCATCCATACAGTGTATTCAACGATTTTAATCATGAAAGTCTGCTGACAAGATATTTTACAAGCCGTGTGGTAGAACATTGGCTGACTGAATATAAACTGGATGGGTTCCGTTTCGATCTGTCAAAAGGATTTACACAAAACACAAACTGCGGTGGCAGCAATTCCAATACTGCCTGCTTTGATCAGACATACGATGCGAGCCGGGTTGCTATCTGGAAACGTTATTATGATACTTTGCAATTAAAATCGCCGGGATGTATTGCTATACTGGAACATTTTGCTGTGAACAGTGAAGAAATTGACCTGTCTGATTACGGGATGCTGCTTTGGGGAAATAATACATTTAATTTTCAGCAGGCATCTATGGGATTTGCTGACAATAGCTCCAACTTTGAAGGATCCTTGTATTCAGTCAGGGGATGGAATAAACCTTACCTGGTGAGTTACATGGAAAGTCATGATGAAGAAAGACTGATGTATAAAAACCTGCAGTTCGGAAATTCTGCCGGCGCTTATAGTGTAAGGGATTTGAATACGGCATTAAAACGTATTGAAATGTGCGCCGGATTTTTCCTGACAGCGCCGGGCCCGAAGATGATCTGGGAATTTGGGGAATTGGGGTATGATTTTTCAATCAACCGCTGCACGGATGGTACTATAAATAACAATTGCAGGTTAGACAACAAACCTATCCGCTGGGATTATAAAGATGTGATACAACGTAAAAGACTGTATGATATTTTTACCAGCCTGAATAAGTTGCGCTTTCATTCCTGGTATAAAGATGTTTTTATTGCGAATAATATCAATCTCGCCCGCAATCTTGGTGGCGCTTTTAAAACAATGACGATCCGCAGTGCCACCGATTCTTCCATGCTTTGTGTGATCGGAAATTTTGACGTGGTATCACAAACCGGTTCTTTTACATTTCCATCCGGGGGCACCTGGTATGATTACCTGAATGGTAATACAATTACTGCAACCGGGGCAGCGCAAAATATAACATTGCAACCCGGGGAGTTTCATGTGTACCTGAACAGAAACCTTACTAATGCTGTAATAACGCCGGTATCCGGGCTGAACGGTTCCGGCAACCAGTTACAGGCAACCATTTATCCCAATCCAACACGCAACATTTCAGTTCTTGACATTTATGTGCCACTGAACGGATACTTGCAGGTTGATCTGCTGAATAATCTGGGCCAAAAAATTAAAACAGTTTTTTCAGGAACAATGACAAAGGGAAAACACAGCCTGGAACTTACTGATAAAATAAATAATATACCGGCCGGAGTTTATTTGCTCAGGATCGGGGCAGCAAATAAAGTGTTGCCGGTAAAACTGCTGAAACAATAATTAATTTAAAAGCCACCGCTATGACTGAACAGGAATTGCGGCTTAAAACAGCCGAGATAGAAAAGATAAGTCACCTTGATTATTTCAATATAGCCATCTCTGTTGACTGTGTACTTTTCGGGTATGATGAAAAAGAATTAAAAGTGTTGTTGATCAAATCTGACCTGGAAGAATTCTCCGGCCTTTATTCTTTGCTGGGAGATTTAGTGAGACCCGACGAAGACCTGGAAGCCGCCTCTTACCGCATACTGAAAGAAAGAACAGGCATGGATGATGTGTACCTGGAACAGGTGCAGGCCTTTGGAAGTATAGACAGGCACCCATCGGGCCGTGTTATCACTATTGCTTATTACTCTCTTATTGATATTAAGCATCACAAATTGCAGTTGAGTCATAATGAACTGAGCTGGCATCGGGTGAAAGAGATAAAAAAACTGGCATTCGATCATAAAATTATTTTAGATAGCTGTCTGAACCGTCTGCAGGAGCAGGTGATGGAACATCCTGTTATTTTTAACCTGCTTCCTGAAAAATTCTCACTCCGGCAGTTACAGGATGTGTACCAGGCCATACTGGGGTTTGAACTGGACCGGCGGAATTTCAGGAAAAAAATATCTGTCAAAGACTGGTTGATGGATATTAATGAAATGGAGGATGATGTGCCCCACCGGCCAGGCAAACTTTATAAATTAAAGCCGGAGTTTAAAAAGAAAGTAAGCCGGAAAAAAACACCGGCAGGTAAATCTTTGCCAGTTAACTAACTACGCTGGGTTTTAAAAGCCACCCTTGGGTAAATGGAGGGTCTGTCAGAGAAAATATTTTTTTTATTATTTAAAAATAAGTATAATTGTGTAAACGATTGCGCAATTGAGTTATAAAACAACCATAACCGATATTGCCAGGGAATTAAATACAACGGCGGCTACGGTTTCCCGTGCATTAAGCAATCATCCCCGTATCAGCGATGAAACAAAAAAGTCAGTTCATCTCGCCGCTACAAAACTCAACTACAAAAGAAACAGGGTTGCTTCTTCGCTTCGTTTGGGCAAGACCCATTTAATAGGTGTTATTATTCCAAGTGCAGAAATTAATTTCTTCGGCTCTGTGGTGCATGGTATTGAAAGTATCGCCAACCTTCATGGTTACAATGTGGTGCTTTATCAATCCAACGAATCCAGGGAGTATGAAGAGAAAGGGTTAGAAACTTTTTTGTCTGCAAGGGTCGATGGTATTCTTGTTTCCCTTGCAAAAGGCACAATGGATTATGCACACCTTGAACAGATAAAAAAAAGAGGGATACCTATTGTCTTCTTTGACAGGGCTAATGATGATCTTGGTATAGATTCAGTAGTAATTGATGACTATAAAGGGGCATACATGGCTACGGAACACCTGATCAGCAAAGGATATAAGAGGATTGCTCATATAGCAGGCCCGCGGCATCTGAAGAATTTTTATGATCGTATCAATGGCTATAGAGAAGCTCTCAGGGACAATAATATCAATATTGACAGGTCTTTGGTTTATGATGGAAATGTATCAATCGAATCAGGGAAAGAAGGGGCTCAATATTTTTTGTCGTTGCCTGATCCACCCGATGCAATCTTTGCAACAGAAGATTTTACAGCCTTAGGTGTAATAAAGGAATTAAAGGAAAGAAATATCAGGATACCGCAAGATTTTGGAGTGATCGGTTTTGCCAATGAGCAATTTGGCGAACATATCACCCCGACTTTGTCAACCGTAGATCAGCAGACCATACAAATGGGAAAATCGGCATTGAGCCTCCTGCTTGACCTCATAGACAAAAGAGGAGCTGCTGAGCTTCAGGGGCAGAAAATTGTGCTTGAGCCCTTATTGATTTGCCGGCATTCCTCTGACAAACCGGGGGCATAGGAGTGGGTGCTCTGACAAAAGGTACTTTTCAGGGGAAAAATGGTTTGAATACTGTTTTGCAGGTTTGTGCGGGAATCGAAAATAAAATTTTTTACAAATTTAAAATTGTTTTAACATTGTGTTATCAATACACATTGCTGGTTTGAAAACTGAATTGCTTAACTATTAATGATTGCTTATGTTTCTGAAAAACTTATTGAAGGCAACGGGCATGATCATGCTGTTGCTGATAGCACAAATTTCCTTCGCTCAAAACCGGGTAATTACCGGAAAGGTAACTGATACAAAAGATAATTCTGGGGTTGCAGGAGCCACTGTTTCTGCAAAAGGAACAAGAGTAGCCGTGCAAACTACATCTGACGGGTCATTCAGTATTTCAGTTCCTTCCAATACAACTGTACTGGTCATCTCCTCAATCGGTTTTGCTACACAGGAAGTATCCATCGTAGGTAAAACATCCATTGATGTTTTACTTATTGTAACGAATACAACTTTAAATGAAGTAGTGGTAACAGGGTATGGCACTGTTCGCAGAAGAGATCTTACTGGTTCCATTGCCACCATCAGCACAAAAGATTTTGTAAAAGGTCCACTGACTTCCCCCGAACAATTGATCAATGGTAAAGTGCCTGGTGTGCAGATCACAACAGGAGGAGGCGCTCCGGGAGCTGGCAGCCGTATCCGGGTAAGAGGGACTTCTTCTTTATCTGGTTCTGCCAGCAATGATCCGCTTATTATTATTGATGGGGTACCGGTGGATCAGCAAAGCGGTATTTCAGGGGCAGCCAATCCATTAGCGTTGATCAACCCTAATGATATCGAATCTTTCAATATTCTGAAAGACGCATCGGCTACCTCTATTTATGGAAACAGGGCTACCAATGGTGTTATTATTATTACGACCAAAAAGGGAAAATCAGGTAAACTGAAGATCAGTTTCAGTACTCAAAACTCTTTGGGTGTGGCAGGAAAGAAAGTAGATATGATGAATGCTGACGAATTCAAAACATTAATAAATGGAAAAGGAAACAATTCCCAAAAGGCATTGTTAGGAACTTCTACAACGAATTGGCAGGACCTGATCTATCGGAAAGCTTTCGGATCAGATAACAATATCGGTCTTACAGGCGGTCTCGGGTCATTTCCCTACCGTGCTTCATTAGGATATCTTAAACAGAATGGCACATTGAGGACCGGCGACCTGCAAAGGATATCCACTGCATTGAACATTAACCCGGTATTGCTGAATAAAATGCTGAAGGTTGATTTCAATTTCAAAGGTTCATTCACCAA
>JBGPKR010000032.1:0-27369 GCA_041486045.1 Chitinophagaceae bacterium
CCAGAAGTTCTTTTCGTGATTTAATTATAAAGGAAATAAAAGGGAATGTTCATAATAACTATTCTGATAACTGGGATCATACTTTTGAAGAAAACTCAGAACCTGTTACGCTGAAAAGAAGAATAAAATCATTTCTTTCTGTAGTACTGCCTCCGTCAGAATATTATAAGCTGATAATAAGCCATGCGATCGGTAAACATCTGGACGGGTTTTGTTATTTGTACAACAACCTCGGAGATGATGCTTCTAAAAACCTTTTGATAAAACTACTTGCATACCGGCTATTAGGACACAAAAAAGTAAAACTCCCTCTTAGTAATAAACTTTATTGGGAAAATCTTAAAAAGGCGGAGGGATTGATGATAGATGGAAATGATATAATTGACCCTAATTTTTTAAATTTTAAATTAAATAAACATGATTTAAGATCAATAGGTTATCCGATTGTCTTCTATTTTAATGCCGGGGGTATTCTAACAGATTTTATTGTTAAACAATATGAATACAAGGAAGAATCTGTAATAATAAAAGCCGAAAAAAACGATATTGTAATAGATGCCGGCGCTTGTTGGGGGGATACAGCCTTGTTTTTTTCATATGAGGTAGGGGATAGGGGCAGGGTATATTCGTTTGAATTTGTGCCCGGGAATATGGATATATTAAGGAGGAATTTGAACCTCAACCCAGATCTTTCTAAGAGGATTACCCTTGTAGAACATCCCTTATGGAATAAATCCGGGATTGATGTTTTCTACAATAATAACGGACCCGGGAGCAAAGTTTCTATGGAAAAATTTGATAATTATACAGGGAGCAGAACTACCCTTACTATTGATGAATTTGTGCAAAATGAAAAACCCGTGAAAGTGGATTTCATCAAAATGGATATAGAAGGGGCTGAGCCTTATGCTATGGAAGGAGCAAAAGAGACACTGGTTAAATTTAAGCCCAAATTAGCCATTTCAGTTTATCATAACCTGTCAGATTTTTATACAATTCTTAAATTTATCCAATCCTTGCGCCTCGGGTATAAATTTTATTTGAAGCATGCTACTATTAACGCTTTTGAAACTGTTTTATTTGCCTATATACCAGGCCGGTAATCACTTAAATAGTTTATCAGCTTTGATTTATGCAGGCACATATCTTAATTTAAAAGAAAATTCCAGGATTTATTAACACCTGTTAAAGCGATTATATCTTATGATCAATGTGACGAAAACATATTTACCTTCCTTTGATAATTATATCGCCATCCTGAAAAGGGCATGGGATACCGGGCAGATAACAAATAACGGGGAACTGGTGCAGGAACTGGAAGCCAGTTTAAAAGAATTTCTTGCTGTTAAGCATTTACTTTTCACCGGCAATGGAACAATTGTACTCCAGATGGCATTAAAAGCCTGCAATATCACAAAAGAAGTGATCACAACCCCTTTTTCATATGTAGCTACTACTAATGCCATTTTATGGGAGGGCTGTACCCCTGTATTTTCAGATATCCGGGGGGATACCTTATGTATTGATGCAGACAAAATTGAATCAAGAATCACTGAAAATACAGAAGCTATTTTAGCCACTCATGTTTATGGACTTCCTTGTGAAGTGGATAAGATTGAACGCCTTGCCGGGAAATATAAATTAAAGGTAATCTATGATGCAGCTCACGCATTTGGATGCAATTATAAAGGCAAATCCCTCTTGAGTTTTGGGGATATAACAACCTGCAGCTTTCATGCCACCAAGATATTTCATACAGTAGAAGGAGGCTGTGTTATTGCTAACAATGACGAATTAAACCACAAGCTATCTCTTTATAGAAGTTTTGGTCATATTGGGGATGATTATTATTGCGTAGGTATTAACGGGAAAAATTCAGAGTTTCATGCCGCTATGGGATTGGCCTTACTTCCTGAAGTAGGCACTTTAATTGCAGAAAGAGAAAAAATATTTGGAATTTATAATTCCCTGCTTCCCGAAAGTCTGAAAAAGCCCGGTCATATCATCGACCACTTTACGTATAACTTTTCATATTACCCTGTGATCTTTGACAATGAGATATCGATGCAGGGCACCCGGAAAAAATTGACGGATCGTCAAATCAATACAAGAAGATATTTCTATCCTTCATTGAATCTGACACCCCAGGTCGCCGGGACTATGCAAAGCTGCCCGGTCTCGGAAGATATTAGTTCCAGGGTTCTTTGCCTTCCGCTTTACCCGGGATTAACCGAAAACGAAATAGCCATGATCTGTGCAATAATAAAAGACTCACTGGAATGACACTGGCTATCATGCAGCCCTATTTCTTTCCCTACCTGGGCTATTATCAACTGGTAAATGCAGTTGATACCTTTGTTTTTTTTGACGATGTTAATTTTATTAATAAGGGATGGATCAACCGCAACCAAATTCTTCAGCAAAATGCCCCTTTCCGGTTTACATTACCTTTGAATAATGCCAGTCAGAACAGAAAAATAAACGAGATTGAAATAGCCGATTTCAGCAAATGGCGAAGAGATTTTTTGAAAACGATCGAATATAATTATAAAAAAGCTCCCTTCTTTTCTTTCACACTGGGCTGGCTGAATGAAATGCTCTTTGCAAAGGATTACCGGTTGATCGGCGATCTTGCTTCAGATAGTATTAGATCGGTTGCAAGCTTATTACATCTGTCTGCAAAATTTGACTATTCAGGTAAACTGAACTATAGAACCGGGGAAGAACAGTCTGGCCAGGATAAAATTCTGCATATTTGTGAAATATTAGGGGCTAAGAAATATATTAATCCTAAAAACGGGGTGGGGCTTTATGATCGCAAAAAATTCACAGAGAAGAACCTGGAATTGAATTTTATCAATATGGATGAGATAGTTTACAGGCAGTTTGAACCGGATAAATTTGTGCCCGATCTGTCTATCATTGATGTTCTTATGTTCAACGGCCCTGAACAAACAAGGCAACTCCTGAGCAGATATACTCTTTTTTAATTTAAACAGGACAAAATGCAATTGAATAAAGTCGTAAAGGAATCGTTCAATGAGAATATATCTGAATGGAGTGATGATACACGTTTAATGGGTTTTGGCGAATGGGATTCAATGACGCATATGTTTTTCATCACTAAACTGGAAGAGGCCTACGGGATCGAACTTACCGGGGATGAAATTGCAGAAATGCAAACCATTGGTGACATAAAAAAAATAATTCTCTCAAAAGGAAAAGAATTGTAATGGAACTATCACAATCAAAAGTGCTGATCACAGGCGGAGGAAGAGGTATCGGAAATTTTATTGCTACAGGGCTTCTTGCAAAAGTTGCCCGGGTAGTGGTGATTGATCAGGATGCAAAGCTGCTTGATGAATTGCCGGCACAGAATAACCTGGTAAAATATCAGTGTGATATCACTGATGCGGCAGCAGTTGGAAAAGTTATCGACGAGATATTTAAAACAGGTGGAGGAGTTAACGTGTGTATCAATAATGCCGGGATCATTCACAGCGAACCGCTGATCAATATACTGTCGAAAACAGAAAGAAAACACAGTATCATTAACTGGCAAAAGGTGATCGATGTCAATCTTAACGCCGTTTTTTATGTCACCGCCAATGTGGCTGAGAAAATGGTTTTAAAAAAAGAAAAAGGCGTGATCATTAATATAAGCTCCATTTCAGCGCAAGGCAATTCAGGCCAATCGGCTTATTCGGCGTCGAAAGCTGCGGTGGAAGCGCTCACTAAAACATGGAGCAAAGAATTGGGGATGTTTAAAATAAGATGTGCCTGTATAGCTCCCGGTTTTTTTAACACCCCTTCCACCCGGGAAAGCCTGAGTGAGAATATGCTGGCCAAATGGCAAAAAAGTGTAGCGATCGGAAGGCTGGGGGAACTGGATGAGTTATTACAGGCAGTGGAGTTCATTATAGAGAGCGAATATTTTAATGGCAAAGTGTTATCTCTCGATGGAGGTCTAAATCTTTAATCATGCCGGCAGATCCTGGGAGTTATCATTATAATCTGGGTATTAAATTTTATGCGGTTGCAGCTGAATACGGTGACAGAACTGCATTAAAATACCCGGGAGGAAGGATCATTTCCTATGTGGAACTAAATAAGATCTCTAATCAAATTGCACGTTTGTTATTAGCCAAAGGGATTTCAAAAAACGACGTGGTTGCCGTTTTCAATGAAAAGTCACATTATGCATACGCATTGATGCTTGCCTGTCTTAAAACAGGGGCTGTTTATACCAACCTGGATACAAGCAGTCCCTGGGTACGAATAAAGAAGATCATTGATACCTGTCAGCCGGCTTTGGTTGTATTTGATCATCCCGATTTACATGTAAGTGATGAACTCCGGGTTTCGATGCCGTCTCTTCCGCAGATCGGACTTTTTGATGAGAAATTTATCGGGGCACTTTCCGGGTTTAGTGCAGAAAACTTAAAGGAGTCGCTATTGGTTCATGGTGCTGATGCGGCTTACATCATGTTCACATCAGGTTCCACCGGTTTTCCAAAGGGAGCTGTGATGAGTCATAATAATGTATTGAACTTTATCCAATGGGGGAAGCAGACTTTTGAAATTGAACCGGATGATATTTTAACCAATGCCAATCCCATATACTTCGATAACTCGGTATTTGATTTTTATACTTCTTTATACAGTGGGGCTACGCTGGTCCCGCTAAGCCATGAATTGGTAAAGAATGCAAAACAGCTTGTAAAAGCTATCAATGACTCAGGTTGTACGATCTGGTTTTCCGTACCTTCTTTGCTTGTATACTTATTAACTACGAAAGCTCTTACTAAAAATGACTTTCCTGCCATTCGCCGGATATCTTTTGGTGGAGAAGGATTTCCAAAAAACAAATTGAAACAATTATTTGAGATGTTTGGTGACAGGATCACTTTATTCAACGTATATGGTCCTACGGAATGTACTTGTATCTGTTCTTCCTATATTATTGGCCGCGGAGATTTTGACAACATGAATGAATTAGCCCCACTGGGGTATATTGCCCCGAATTTCGGGTATGAAATATTACCGGTCGATCCGGAAGATGTAAATTTTGGTGAACTGGCCCTCGTAGGTCCTTGTGTGGGCATTGGATACTTCAATGATACGGAAAGGACAGCTAAATCATTTGTTCAGAATCCCCGTAGCCGGCATATCCAATTGATGTATAAAACCGGTGACGTAGTAGAAAAAGCAGGGAACGGCTATCTTTATTTTAAAGGCAGGGTGGATAACCAGATAAAGCATATGGGATACCGGATAGAGCTGGAAGAAGTAGAGGCTGCTTTCAGCACACTGGATTATATTGATGAAGTAGGAGTTGTGTATGAAAAAATTAATGCAGAACTTGGGCAAATAAAAGCATTTGTAAGTGTTTCAAAAGATGACCGGGACAGTAAAGCCATATTGCAGGACATTAAAAACTTATTGCCGGCTTATATGGTGCCCCGCGTCATTACCATTTTAAAAGGATTGCCTAAAAATGCCAATGGCAAAATAGACCGTAAACAATTAGCAGCGTTGTAATATGAAAAAAGACCTGATCATTTTTGGAGTTGGTAAGATAGCAGATGTTATATTCTATTATGCAAAGGAAGAATGCGGCTTTAAAGTGGTGGCTTTTTGTGTGGACAAAGAGTATGTAGGTGCAGGCAGTTTTAACGGGCTGCCGGTAATTTCCTTTGAAGAAGTGGAAAAACATTACCCGCCTGACCGGCATTGCATGTTTATCGCTGTCGGGTATCATGATTTAAACAGGCTGCGGGAACTGAAATGCCGGGAAGCACAAAACAAAGGCTATGAATTAACTTCTGTAATAAGCCCGCTGGCGAAGCTGCCCAACAATGTAACAGTTGGCTGGAATTGTTTCATCATGCCTCCATCTCTTGTTCATCCCTGTGTTACAATCGGGAATAATGTATTTATATGGAGCGGGGCAATGGTAGGGCATCACTCTGTTCTGGATGACAATTGCTGGTTAACTTCCTGTTGCAATATTTCAGGTAATGTACATGTTGGCGCCAATACATTTGTTGCAGTAAATGCTACAGTTGGGCATAGTGTAACAATCGGTAAAAACTGTTTTTTGGGGGCCAATAGCCTCGTCACTAAAAATGTAGAAGATGAAAAAGTGATCATAGCAGAATCTTCAAAACCCTTGCGGTTAACCAGCAGCCAGTTTTTACGTATTTCATCGTTTTCAAATTTATGATGGAGTTTAAAAAAATGTCGGTTGATGATTTGCAGGCTGAGAATAAAATTAAGTATTGTCCATTTCCCCTGATTAACGCAGTTATATCTCTACAACAGGAGGGAAAAGCGTTTTTCGGTATTGATCAAAAATCTGGTCCTTTTTTTGTCCTTCATAAAGCTGGCTTTTCATATCTGTTCATAAAAGAAAGCAGTGTCAATTTTGAGGAAATAATTCATTTCTTTATAACCAGTGATGAGTTGCCTTCTTATTTTCATGTGTACGATTCTCCACAAGCTCTGATGAACCTATGCGAAAAAAAGCATGAATGGATCAATTACAAAATCAGAAACCGGGTTCAATTAAAATATTTTCAAAAAGACATTAATATTCCTGCCTTGCCGATAGGCTATCACAGTAAGAAAATTTCTTCTGACAATATCAATGCGCTGGAAGTGTTTGGTGTCGATATCGGGAAAAAATTCTGGAGATCGACTGATGATTTTTTACAGAATGGCTTTGGTTTTTGTGTATCAGATCAATCCGGTCAACCTGTTTCCCTTTGTTATACAGCCTGTATGATCAATAACACCGCCGAAATTGACGTAGCTACTATTGCAGAATTCAGGCAAAAAGGATTGGCCAAAATTGCAGTAGGAAAATTTGTCAGCTATTGTATTTTAAATAACATCATAGCAAATTGGGATTGTTTTGAAGACAATCATGGTTCATTAAAAACGGCGTTAAGCCTGGGGTTTACAAATATCAGTACCTATCCTTTTCTGTCAATTTTTAATAAAAAAAAGCAACATGAAAATAACTGATATGGAAATCTATATTTGCCCGGCTTGCGGGTCAACCTTTTCATTGACCGAAATTAAAACTGAAAAGGGTAAAGCTATTTCCGGGGAATTGAAGTGCAAAAATGCACATTCATTTACCATAACGGATGGTATACCAGACTTTACATGGCCCAAAGAGCTGGCTGACATTGATGAAGAAACCAGGTTAACATATGAAAAACTGGCCAATGAATATGACAAGTATGCTTCCTTTCCTTTCCGGACCTTTAAATCAGATGAAGATATGGTCAGGGAAAAAATGACCGATCAATTGAATTTAAGAAGCGATTCAATCGTATTGGAGGTTGGAGCAGGCGATGGAAGAGGTGCTGAACATATAGCAAAGAGGTTAGGCAAGAATGCCCGATTTTTCGTACAGGAATTATCGTTGAGTTTCCTAAAAAAATCATTTAAACGGTTAAGCGGGTATAATGACACTATTGAATTTTCCATTGGAAACGCCTGCTATATTCCTTTCCCGAATAATTTTTTTGATGCAGCCTATCATTTTGGCGGAATCAGCACATTTTCTGATGTAAAAAGGTGTTTAGCTGAATTATGCAGGGTAGTTAAACCTGGTGGAAAAGTTTTAGTGGGTGATGAAAGTATGGGACCATGGCTTAGGGAGACAAACTTTGGTAAAATAATGATGAACTCAAACCCGCTGTTTAAGTACGATATTCCGCTCAAAGACATCCCGGTAGAAGCAAGAGATGTAAAAATTGAGTGGATAATGCTGGGAGCATTCTTCATTCTTGAATTTACAGTTGGAGAAGGAGAACCTGAGGGAAATTATCATATACCTATACCAAGCGAAAGGGGCGGAACACACTGGACCAGGTATTTTGGACATCTGGAAGGGATCTCAGATGACACAAAAAAACTTGCTTCTGAAGCAAGGAAAAAATCGGGTAAGAGCATGTCAGATTGGCTGGATATGGTAGTAAGAAATGCAGCGTTGCAGGAATTAAAAAAATAAAATATATGCGAGAATGCTAAAATGGAAAAAATTAGGTCGGATTTTTGACCCTACAGAACACAGAAAAACCTGGATGCATCATTATTCACAAAATCCCAATGTTCTTGAACTTGAAGACAGATTAAGAATTTATTTCACATGCCGCCCCGAACGGGATCAATTTGGTAATTGTGTAAGTAATACAGCATATGCTGATTTCGAAAAAGAACAACCTTTTAAATTAATTGATATTGCTGAATCACCTGTTTTGGAATTAGGGGGTAAAGGTGATTTTGATGAATTTGGAATCATGCCAGGATCTTTGTTAAATAGAAAGGAGTTGAATGAAATCTGGCTTTATTATGTAGGGTGGACCAGAATGTTCTCTGTCCCTTACAAATGGTCAAATGGATTAGCTATTAGCAGGGATAAAGGTAAAACGTTTCAACGTTATGAAAAAGGCCCTATAATGGGTGCCACCTTTAATGACCCTTATTTACAGGCATGTCCAAGGGTATTAAGAAGTGATAATGGTGAATTTCTGATGTGGTATAATTCAGGCACTGAATGGAACATCTCAGACGGCCATTATGAATCTGTATACATTACAAGATTTGCAACTTCAAAAGATGGAATTCATTGGTCTGAAAATAATAGACAGGTAATTCCAACCAAAGTTCCAAAAGAATGTCAGACAAGCGCCAGCTTTATAAGCTTCAATAACCGGAATCATATTTTCTTTTCTTATCGTCACGGTCTGGATTTTCGGAATAAGGAGAATGGATATCGTATTGGATATGCCTATGGGAATGATTATGAAAATTGGATAAGGGCAGATGAGATGAATGATTTCAACATTTCGGAATCTGGATGGGATTCAGAAATGGTTTGCTATCCGCATGTCGTTAAAATAATGGATACTATTTATATGTTTTATTGCGGGAATAATTTTGGTCAAAATGGTTTTGGTGTTGCCAGGTTAGAAAATTATTGATAGCATTGCTAACAATAATTGATGGTTCCATTTTAATCTTTTTTTAGTGATTAATACTAAAATGATGGTATCAAATGAAATTTCTGGATCCTTAAGCAGTTATTTTCTTTAAAATGAATGATTCACAATACATAGTTGATATACCCATGTGTGCTTACAATCATGAGAAATACATAGGGCAGGCCATACGGGGTGTTATGAAGCAACAGACTAATTTTAAATACCGGTTAATTATAGGAGAAGATTGTTCAACCGATAATACGAGGAAAATCATTAAAAAATACCTGGCTAAATATCCTTCCAAAATCGAGGTATTATTTCACGACAAAAATGTAGGAGCATATGAAAATAGCAATGCATTGTTCAAAAAGTGCACTGCTAAATACATCGCATTATGTGATGGGGATGATTTTTGGACGGATAAGAATAAATTGCAAAAACAGGTTGATTTTTTGGAAAAGAACCCTGCGTATTCATTTTGTTTTCATGATGTGTTCTTCAAAATAAGGAATAAAAAATACAGGAATTACCAATGGGATGCCCCGGTTGATTCTGGTATAAATGATCTTCTTAAAAAGGGGAATTATATTGTTTCAGTGTCGATTTTATATAGAAATCATCCTGATATGCTTTTGTTTTTCCAAAAATTCCCTGATGCACCTTTAGGTGATTATCTTTTATATGTTTGTGCTGCCCAAAGAGGGAAAATCAGGTTTTTGAGAGACAGAATGGCTGTTTATCGTGTTCATACCGGTGGTACATGGTCACAATTAGGTCTTGAAAATGCTTTCTTAAAAAGTCTATTGGTTTTGGAAATGCTGTATGATGAATTAGAAGATCAATATAAGGATAATTTAAAAATTCAATTGCTGGGAACACTGGAAGTGATGCTTAGAGTGAAAGGCCCCGGGATCCTGTCAAACAATAAAGAATTAGAACGACTTTTACAAAAAATGGGAATCCCTTCATTCCTGCTCGAGTATTTAAAATTCAATTCTGTAGAAAAGTCCAGGGCCTCCTATTATTCAAAAAACATTCCTTTCTGGCTTCTTCTTGGAGGGATCAGGGAAAAGATAAAAAACAGGATTTTCAGATTTTGAGGACTTGAAAGCAGGAAGCTTACATGATCGTATTTACAATACTCATTAAAAAGGGATGATGGGGTCCGGGAAGCGGTTTAAACAGCATATTAAAATAATAATCCTTGCGGCTGCATAAACAGGTTTATATTTATTTTGGCTCCTATTTTATTAATGCAGCGCTTTCTTTTGCTGCTCTCTCCTTGTTAACGCATTATCTGACAACCTATGATTATGGTGTCATTAACCTGTATAGTTCATTTCTTATTTTACTGATGCCCTTTATCAGCGGTGGAATTATCTATCCCTTATCGGTTGAATATTTCAAGCGGCCAAGGGAGACATATGGTAGTTATTTTACCAATGCGCAGGCTATCCCTTTAATAAGCCTTGTTTTATTTACACTTATTTGTATAGCATTCCAGTATCCGCTCAGCCGGTTCTTAAAAGTTTCACCCGTCTGGATATGGATCATGCCGGCAACAGCCTGGTGGGTTATGATCAATGAAACGGCCATGATGATCACCCGGAATAAAAACAAACCTTTCCAGTTTGCTTTTTTTTCGGTAGGTAAAAATTTTACCGAAATACTATTGTCGGTGGCCCTGATTATTGGTTTACACTGGGCATGGCAGGGCCGGTTATTGTCTGCGGCTGCAGCGCCGGTATTGCTGGGCGGGATTTCACTGTATCTTTTTTACCGCTGGCGACTGCTGGCAAAGAAAGTGAATTGGTTGGCTACCCGGCGTATTTTTTTATTATGCCTTCCCTTTGTATTTGAACGGCTGTCAGTTTTTATAATGGGCTATTCGGATAAATATTTCATAGACAGGTTTGATCTGAACGGCACAAGGGAAGTTGGCCTGTATGGATTAGGCAGCCAGTTGGCTACAATCATTTACCTGGTCGTCATTTCAATGAACAGCGCTTATCAACCTCATTTATTTAAGAGATTGGCAGAAGGTTTTAAGGGGAAAATTCATAAAACAACTACCTGGTATATTGGCGCCTGCGCTATTACAGTGGCGGGTATGTTTATTGCCATTCCTCTTTTATTTCGTTTTTTTATCGGCAGCGATTTTCAGGACGCAAAACCATATGCGTATATCCTGTGCTCCGGGTATTTTATGTGGGGAATATTTAATGCCTTCCAGGCCTACCTGATATACCTGGAAAAGAACAGGCAAATTCTATTGATATCACTGCTGGGTATGCTAACCAGTCTTTCGCTGAATATATTGTTGGTGCCACGCTTTGGCGCAGAGGGTGCAGCCTTTGCAAGTGTCACCACTTATTCCGTAATGGCCATCATCTGTTTTTTATTGGTCCGTAAATATTTTTTAATAAAACATGCTTAATTCTTTTTTAAAAAATTCAGCTTACTTTTTTCTTGATGTAATAACCCTGAAAAGAGGAGTTGCCCGGCGGATCAATAATATGTTGATTCGCTTCCCGGCAAAGTGGAGCCGTTATTATGAAAAAGATTATGAAGCAGATAACTACCTGTTCCTTCAGCAGCAGGTGAAACCGGGAATGCATATCATTGATATCGGCGCACACCTGGGGCTATTCAGCGCCTACAGTTCCCGTTTGACCGGGCCACAGGGAAAAATTCTATGCTTTGAGCCAACGCCGGAAACTTTTTCTGTTTTGAAAGAAACTTTACGTTTAAACCGTTGCGATAATGTAATTCCCGTTCAGGCTGCAGTGAGCAGCAGGGAAGGAACGGCGACCTTCTATGTGGGCAATGCATCTGTAAGTAACACGAACAGTCTTGTAAAAAATAAGCCAGACAGTGAATCTTCAGCTTATGAAGTACAAATGGTCACAATCGACAGCGTTGTTTCACAATATTTATTAAAACCCTCCCTGATCAAAATTGATGCGGAAGGAGCTGAGCTGGATGTGTTGAAAGGAGGCATAAAAACATGGCAGGAACTCAAGCCAATATTAATACTTGGGTTGCACCCGGAGTTCATGAGGCAAAAGGGAGATTCATTAGAAGCTATCTGGGACCTGTTGAGTAATTGCGGTTATAATATAAAATGGGAAGGAAGGGAAATGATAAAAGATGATTTTTGCAGCAGGGAATTATTATTTGATGTGCACGTTTCAGTGCATAATCTAAGGTAAACGAAGAGAAGAATATGACGCCAAAGAGAGTATTGTTGTATTATATGTCTAACAAACACTCTGTTCCCATGGAAACTATCTGCAGAACTGTTGTAGAAGGGGGACATGAGTTGCAGGTCCTTACATTATCAGAAAGAGGCCCTTTTCATCAAAGCGTTGAAAAACTGGGAATTAAAACCTTCACATTCGTGGTGCCGAGGAAACCATCATGGAAATTTTATTTTAAACATACCCGTTATCTTATCCGGGCTTGTAAAAAAAATAATATTGATACTATCTGGAGCCATTTTCCTGAGGCAAATGTTATTGCATTGATAGCCGGAAGGAGGCTGAAGAAAAAGGTGGTAGCATTCAGGCATCACGATGAATCTGCTTTTTACAGGGAATTTGGAAAGCAATTTGGTATGACCCGGAGCAAAAAAGAGATATTCCTGGATAAATTTATAAACCGGTTTGCAAAAACATTGGTGGTATTATCCGGTCATGTGCTTGATACAATATTAAAATATGAAAACGGGAATAAGAAAAAGATCGTGGTATGCCCACTCATTTACGATTTTTCGATGTATGCTGTTCCTGATAAAAGGATCGTTGATAAAATAGTTGAACAGCTGCCATGCCGGTTGAGGCTCATTATGGTAAGCAGGATGTCCGAAGCTAAACAGCATCTGCCTGTTTTTGAGGTGGTTCATAAGCTGGTCAAAGAGGGAATGTCCATAAAAATGATCGTTATGGATGAGGGTCCGATGAAACCAACGCTTGAAAATTTTATTGAACAAAATAATATGCATGAGCATATATTAATGCCCGGATTTTGTGATGATGTCATCAATTATATGGCTGCAGCAGACATGCTTATGCATCCTTCGGTAACAGAAGCCAGCAACAATGTGGTTAAAGAGATGGGTTACCTGGAAAAAGCAGTGGCGGTTTGCAGGGGAGTCGGCGACTTTGATGACTATATTATGAATAACAACAACGGATATTTGATGGAAAGGAGTGAATTAAAGGCTTCCATTGAAAGAGTGCTGAGGCATGCTTACGCAAACCCGGAGCCATTGAAAGAGATGGGAAAAAGGCTTAAGGAAAATGTGCTGCAACGATTTTCCGATAGCCCGGAAAACCGGGAAAGATATTTAAACCTGGTTTAGATCTGCTTGAAAAGAATTCTTTTATACTATCCCCCCAATAAACGTTCGATTGCCATTGAAACCTTATGCAGGGCAATACATGATGCAGGGCATGAAGTAATGATTTTAACGCTTACAGAGAAAGGGCCTTTTCACGAAGTGCTGGAAAAAAAAGGCATCAGGACTTTCAGCCATGTCCTGCTACGAAAACAATCATGGAAATATTTTTTCAGGCATGCCCGCTTCCTGCTGCGGTTTTGCAGGCAACACCGGGTAGATATAGTGCTGAGCCATTTGCAGGAGGGAAACATAATTGCAGTAATGGCTCAGCCATTTTTAAAAGCCAGGCTCATTACATTCAGGCATCATGCAGAATCAAGATTTTATGCAGAGTTTGGCGAAAAATTCGGGATGAAGAGGAACAAAAAAGAAGTTTTTTTAGATAAGATCATTAACCGGCTGGCCAAAAAGATTGTGGTCCCGTCAACCGATGTATGGAATGGTATGAAAAAGTATGAAAAATGTAATATGAAGAAGGTGCTTCTTCTTCCATATATATATGATTTTTCGGCTTACCCGCAACCTGACCAGGAAAAGGTAAAAAGAATAAGGGAGCAATACTCCTGCCACCTGCTGCTTATCATGGTAAGCCGCATGATCGTTTCCAAACAACACGGGCCTGTATTTGCAATGCTGAAAAAGCTGATTGCTGAAGGGATGTCCATAAAAATGATTGTAATGGATGACGGGCCGCTTCGCCAGGACCTGGAAATGTTCATTAAGGAAAACAAACTTGAGGATCATATTATTCTTACCGGGTTCAGGGAAGATTTTGTGAACTATATGGCTGCAGCAGATTTATTAGTGCATCCCTCCGTTACAGAGGCAAGCAACAATGTGGCGAAAGAAATGGGATTACTTGAAAAAGGAGTTGCTGTATGCCGCCATGTGGGCGACTTTGATGATTATATTACTGATGACAAGAATGGCTACTTCCTGGAAAGCAATAACCTGGAGCAAAGCATTGAATTGGTTATCCGGGATGCCTATGCCAATCCTGATAAATTAAATAGATTTGGCAGGGAGCTCAAAAAAAATGTACTGCAATATTTCAGTGACTCTCCTGAAAACAGGCAACGGTTTTTAGATTTATTGAATTGATCATGTATTCGTAATAATACGAATGCAGGCTTGAAAAATCTCTATCCGGGCAAAGTAACAATACCTTTTCTTTTTATAAAGCCTTAGTTTAAAGACCCCTTATTAGCAATAAGCAACAGTGTTTTATAGTTTTACGATCGAATTAATTGATCCAATATCCGGGGATTTTACAATAGTTATCACTTCTCCGGCGATTTTTAACTGTAAAACCCTTCTTGCTCATGCAGGGGAAAACCAATCTCGTCTCGGTTATTATACCGGCATACAATGCCGCCCCTTTTATTGAGGAAACAATCAGATCAATATACGGACAAACCTACCTGCATTGGGAAATAGTTATTATTGATGACGGGTCAACAGATAATACCGCCTCCATTATCGATTCTCTTAATGATGACAGGGTGAAAATGATCCGCCAGGCAAATGCAGGTGTGGCAGCAGCAAGAAATAACGGGTTGGCTTACACCAACGGGAAGATGGTGGTTTTCTTTGATGCAGATGACCTGATGAGCCCGGACTTCCTTGCTGTCAGGGTTCAGGCTTTGCAAAACGACCCTGAGATCGGTTATGTAGGCGGCCTGGTAGAAACATTCCCGCTGGCTGTTAAAACAAGAAAAGCGGCCGCTTCCGACCCGGTTAATGAAATCCTCTTTTTTAATGCATCTTTTGTAACTATTCCTTCTAATTATTTATTTAAAAAAGAGATACTGGTCAATAATAAGATCTTATTTAATAAAGAACTGAACAGCAGTGCCGACAGGTTTTTTATTCTTGAAGTATCAAAATTTGCAAAAGGGAAAAATATTACCAGTGAAAAGGGTAAGCTTTTATACCGGTTTACCAGCCAGAGTATGTCAAATAAAGTTACCCCGGGATTGATCATTGATAATGAAAAATTCTATTACGAGTTAAAGAAAAAACATTTGCTGCCTGATGGGAAGAAGCAAAAATTCAAAAGCTTTTATTTTCTTTCCCTTGCAAAAGGTTTTAGCATGATCAGGTACTGGAAGATGGTTGTAAAGTATCTCGCCATGTCTTTTATAAATCACCCGGTTTTTTTCACCCGGAATTTCGGGAAAAGCATCTTTAACTTTTCTCCTTTTAAAGGATTGGCAAAGAGTGCCTGATCTTCTCAGCCTTCCATTTGTTTTATTTTAATATCCCATTTATTTTATGTCATCTGAACGACAACCTGTAGAATCGGCGGGCCGCTGGTGGGGTGAGCATATACATCGTTACCATGAAGCTCTTCGTCTAATTAATTCAAACGATGCTGTTCTTGATATCGCCTGCGGAACAGGTTTTGGTACAGATATAATTGCTGGTAAAACAAACGGTAAAGTGGTTGGCGGTGATATTGCACCGGAGGCAATTGATGAATGCCGCAGCCGCTGGCAGAAAAGCAACCTGGAATTCAAAATATTGGATGGAACCAAACTGGATTTTCCGGATCAGTACTTTGATAAAATTGTTTCTTTTGAAACAATAGAACATACCGGCCAATACAAAGAGATGGTAGCAGAATTTGCCCGGGTGCTGAAACCAGGAGGCCAGTTGATCCTTTCTACTCCCAACAGGGAGGTTTCCAGCCCGGATGGTATTATTGTAAACCCTTTTCATATCCAGGAATTCACCTGTGATGAACTGAAGCAGATACTGGAAATATCATTTCCACATGTTCAGCTTTTCGGTCAGCGGTATATGCGGTATGATAAAAGATCTTTCAGACGAAGTACCGGGAAACTTTTTGAAAAACTGTTTCTCAGCTTCGGCATCCGTAAGTTACCCTACAACCTGCGCAGCGGAATAATGAAAATGTTTTTTGGATACCCTTTATATCCCCGGGAAACTGATTTTGTACTGGAGCAGGATATAACCCGTATGAAAAAAGAATGCCCGGTTCAGTTTGCTGTATGTCAAAAGTGAGAAAATGCAGTTGCCTGTAGTTTCAGTTATTATACCGGTGTATAATGCAGAACGGTATATTGAGCAAACCATCCGGTCTGTGTTGCATCAAACATGGCAGGATCTTGAAATCATCGTGCTTAATGACGGCAGTAAGGATTCTTCCGGGGAAATTATTCTGCGGTTACAAAAGGAAGACGAACGGATCGTCTATATCCCAAAGGAAAACAGCGGTGTTTCAGACACAAGGAATATTGGTATCAGTAAGGCTGGCGGAAAATATCTTGCATTTCTGGACGCAGATGATCTTTGGAAGCCGGGCAACCTGGAAAAAAAGATAAACGCCCTTGATCAAAGCGGCCGGCAATGGGTCTTCAGCAACCTGGAATATATTGATGAGGATAACAACATTCTCCCGCAAACGACAGATAATCTGAAAACAGATGATATTCTGAACAGGCTTCTCCTGTGGGAAGGAAACGATATTATTCCCGGGCCATGCAGTAATATCCTTGTTGAAAAAAAATTATTTGATACAGGAGTGAAATTTGATATCCATTTATCTTCACCCGCAGACAGGGATATTTGTATTCAATTGGCAGCAAAAGCTGAGCCTGTTTATTTAAATGAGAAATTGTGGCAGTACCGGTTACATACACAAAGTATGACAAGCACTAACATGAAGGTGGCGAAAGAAGTGGTTTATTTTATTGATAAGGTTAAAAGATCCAACCTGTTTTCGGATAAGAAAATCAAGAAAAGATCCATTTCCAATCTTTATCTTATGCTGTCAGGCATTTGCTATAGGTTTACGGGGCATAAGCCGCAGGCTGTAAAATATTTTTTTAAATCATTTATCTGGTCGCCCGGGAATGTTTGGAAAAAGAAGATCAAAACCAGGCTTGGGTTTTAGTAAAATAATTTCAAAAAAATGAAAGTCTTAATCACAGGCGGCGCAGGGTTTATCGGTTCCTCCCTGGCCGATGCATTGCTTGAAAAAGGAAATTATGAAATTGTTCTTGTTGATAACCTTCTTACAGGCAGGATAGAAAATCTGCCGGACCGTCCCAACTGCCGGTTTATCAAATGTGATGTAAATAATTATAATGACATCGCCCCTATATTCCTGGCGTTCCGGTTTGATTATGTTTTTCATTATGCAGCCGTAGTAGGTGTGAAGCGCACACTCGATAACCCGGTAATGGTGTTGAATGACCTGCAGGGTATCCGGAATGTGCTTGATCTTTCCAAAAACACCGGAGTAAAAAGAGTGTTTTTTTCCTCCTCCTCTGAAGTATATGGAGAACCCGTACACCTGCCGCAGCATGAACACACAACGCCATTAAACTCAAGATTGCCTTATGCAGTAGTAAAGAATGTCGGCGAATCCTTTTGCCGTTCCTATCACCAGGAGTATGGGCTGGAATATACTTTGTTCAGGTTTTTTAATACGTATGGGCCAAAACAAAGCCCTGATTTTGTCATATCCAAGTTTATAGATGCTGCCCTGGCCAATAAGGATATTACTATTTACGGCGATGGTTCGCAGACCCGGACTTTTTGTTATATAAGTGATAATGCAACTGCCTGTATGAATGCCATGGAAAAAGATCTTTTTGTAAATGATGTTGTAAATATTGGAAACGATGATACATACAGCATTCTTGAACTGGCAGAAATTATCATAAAACTTACCGGTTCCCGTTCAAAAATCGTTCATTTACCACCGCTGCCGGAAGGAGACATGACCCGACGCCAGCCGGATATATTAAACATGAAAAAATTGCTTAACAGGGGTTTCATTCCACTGGAAGCAGGTCTGAAAGAAATTTTAAAAGGAAAAAATAAATAACCCGGCTTTAATACCCGGATCGCAAACTTCAACTGACTCAAATTCAATAATGGTTTCGATTATTAACCCCGCTAACAACAAAACACTTAACACGGTTCCAGGTGCTTTACAGGATAATGATGGAAATTCTTTCCCGGTCATCCATGGAGTGCCGAGGTTTGTAGAAGATCACAATTATACCGACAATTTCGGTTTTCAATGGAATAAATTTCAGAAAACACAAATTGACCGGGAGACAAAGAATTCAACATTTTCCAAAGAAAGGTTTTTTGCTGCCACTAACTGGGATAAAGAAGACCTTTCCGGAAAAGATGTTTTGGAAGTGGGCAGCGGGGCCGGCAGGTTTACTCAAATCATATTAGATTATACAAAAGCCAATTTGTACAGTTTGGATTATTCGGATGCCGTATCAGCCAATTTCAAAAACAATTCTCATCATGGAGATCGGTTAAAACTTTTCCAGGCAAGCATTTATGATATGCCATTTCCTGATAATTCTTTTGATAAAGTATTCTGCTTCGGAGTATTGCAGCATACACCCGATTTCAAAAAATCAGTTCAAAGCCTGGTGAACAAAGCAAAGCCAGGAGGGGAAATAGTGGTTGACTTTTATCCTGTCAAGGGATGGTACACTAAAATCAGCGCCAAATACATGCTGAGGCCGTTCACTAAAAAAATGTCGCATGAGAAATTGCTGCATAAAATTGACAAGAATGCAAACAGGCTTATTAAAACCTATTATTTCTTTGATAAATTGAAGCTGGGTATGATAGCCCATCGGTTTCTGCCTATGTGTGATATTAACAGAACGTTACCGGCGAACCTGTCAAAAGAAACACTCCGGGAATGGGTGATACTGGACACTTTTGATATGTTTTCTCCTGCCTATGATAATCCGCAACGAATAAGCCAGGTGAAAAAATGGATGCAGGAAAGCGGTGCTGAAGTAACATTTGCAGGCTTTGTAACTTATGCAAACAATCTGAAGCTTGCTGTTGTAAAAGGGTTGAAAAAATAAACTATGTATGATCTGAAATTGACATTGGATCATCATTAAGTAAACAGTAAAAATACCGGTACAATCGGAAAAATCCGATTGGAGTATTGGGTAGAATTGCCCGATTTGCCTTGTTTGTTAATCAGATGTTTTGTTCCCAACTCCTTTTGTTTCAATTTAGTGGCAACTAAGTCAATATCCTCTAAAAGCTGTTACTATGAAAAGGCTGCTATATTCGGTGCAGGTCATTTTATTCGGGCTATTCAATTTTACTTTACTGGCTACTTTCCTCCAGGTATTTGGTGATTCAAATCCATTGACGAAACTTGATAATAAAATCCCGGTTTATAATAATCTTGAAGAATATGATCCTTCCCTTTCAAGACTTAATTCCATAGATAAACTTGTAAAATACTGTGATAGCCTTTACCTGGTAACTGTTTCTACCAATAACGAGGAGGAGATTAAAAGAGATTATACGGATATTGTTTCTTCCGTGGTGCGAAAAAGATTTTATCATGGATATTCTTATTATGGGTTTAGAAGTAACTATATGGCCCTGCTTATGTCAAAGGCTACGGTCCCCGGATTAGGTGCGGTGGTAATACCCGATGACATTCTGAAATATCCTTTTGCAGCCTGTAGCCAGCAAGCTATCGTGATGATGGAAGTGATGCAATCAAAGGGTTTTGAGACAAGAAAAGTCAGTTTCCAGGGAAGAACATCCGGGCATTTTTGTTTTGAAGTATTCTTCGAGAATGGATGGCATTTTTATGATACCAATATGGAGCCTGATATCAAGGTGCTGAATAATTATGGCAGACCAGGCATAGCCTTTTTAGTAAATCACCCGGAAATTCTGCTTAAGGCATATAAACAGTATCCCCCAAATGAAATATTAGACATATTCCCGACTTATACATATGGTAAAATAAACAAATTTCCCGCTCCTGTAGCTATGATTTTTCAAAAATTGACCAAATTCTTATCTTATCTTATCTGGTTCTTTTTTCTTTTCTTTTATTTGATAGTTCGACATAAATATTTACGGCTAAGCAGTATAACAAATGTGCGGAATCGCAGGATTTATTTCCCCCAACCTGAAGGAGGAACATCTTCATCTTATTACCCGGGCCTTACAGCACCGGGGGCCTGATGCAGAAGGTTTTTATTTTGATGCCACAGCAAATGTGGGTCTTGGCCACCGCCGGCTGAGTATAATTGATTTGTCAGAAGCCGCTAATCAACCCTTTTACTCTCATGACGGCCGTTATGCGATGATATATAATGGTGAGGTGTATAACTTTAAAGAACTTGCTGTTAAATATCATATTCAACCCCGTACTTCTTCCGACTCGGAAATTATACTTGAAGCATTTGCCGAAAAAGGAATTGAATGTGTCAATGATTTCAATGGCATGTTTGCCCTTGCTATCTGGGACAAAAAGGAAGAAGAGCTTTTTCTGCTACGGGACAGGTTTGGCGTAAAACCAATAGTTTATTATCACAAAGGAACTGATTTTGTTTTTGCATCCGAGTTAAAGGCGCTTTTAAAACTTCCGGTTGAGAAGAAAATTAATTTGGATGCACTCCAGGATTATTTCTTTCTTGAATATGTTCCGGATGCAAAATGCATACTTGAAGATTTTTATAAGCTACCCAAAGGACATTACCTGACCATTAAGAAAGGCAAGGTTTTGGTCAGGCCATATTACCAGTTTACTGACAAGATTGCCTCAAGGCCCCTGGCTTTGCGGAAAGAAAATGATGTTTTGGACGAGTTTGAAGATTTGCTGGGCTCAGCAGTAAAGTACCGGCAGATCAGTGATGTACCCATCGGCGCTTTTTTAAGCGGGGGAACAGACTCTTCTTTGATCTGCGCCCTGTTTCAAAAACAGAATATCAACCCGGTAAATACATTCACTATTGGTTTTGATGTGGCAGGCTATGATGAGTCTGGTTATGCATCTCAGGTAGCTGGTATTTTAAAAACCAATCATAGCGAAACTCATCTTTCTGATAAGAGTTCCATTTCTATTGCAGACAGCATAGTTAATTACTATGATGAACCTTTTGCAGCGCCGTCAACTATTCCAAGCTACCTGGTGTGTAATGTAGCAAGAAAAAATGTGACAGTTGCCATGAGCGGCGATGGCGGCGATGAGCTATTTATGGGATATGGCTATTATGATCTTTACAGGAAGGTCAAAAATTTATACAGGATAGATGCAGGGGTAGGACGCCATATCATAAAGGGCCTGTTCAGTGCTATGGGAAACCGCTACGCCAGGGCTTCCAGGCTATTTAACCTTCCTTCAAAAGATTTAATGGTCCATCTGTGGTCTGAACAGCAGTATATGTTTTCCGAAAAAGAGATTGGTTCATTGCTGAATCTTTCTGAGACACACTTGTCTGTTAAGGATAGCTGGCGGAAGATCGAATCCCTCGGGTTGTCTGATTTTGAAAAGATATCATTGTTTGATATTGAGCAATACCTGGCGTACAACCTTCTGTATAAAATGGATTCTGCTTCCATGGCCAACAGTCTTGAAGTAAGAAACCCTTACCTTGATTACAGGCTGATGGAATACAGTTTTAACCTGCCGCAGGCATATAAAATAAATAATAGCACTCCAAAGTACCTGATGAAAAAATTATTGGAACGTTACTTGCCTGAAGAACTTGTTTACCGGAGAAAATGGGGTTTCCCGGCACCAATAGGAGACTGGCTCAGCAGGGACCTGTCTTACCTGGTTGATAAGTGGCTGGATCCGCAACGAATTAAATCACAGGGACTGTTTAATGAAAAAAGGGTTCATTATTATGTAAATGCTTTCCGTAGCGGGAAAAAATATCATGATAAAAGAATATGGTCGTTGATTTTTTTCCAGATGTGGCACTCAAAATATATTGAAGGGAATGGTAATTAGGAATTTTTTATTCCACCGGGTAAGTGATGAACCAGACGCTATGTGGCCACCCATGAAGCCTTCCCTGTTTTCTGAAATTATCAGTTACCTCACCCAGAATTTTACTATTGTACCATTGGAACATTACCTGGATGATCCCGGGGCTTTCCAATCAAAACGAAAAATAGTTACAGTTTTGTTCGATGATGGGTATAAAGACAATATTGAGATCGCAGTTCCAATCCTGAATAAATATAAATGCCCGGCATCTTTTTATGTCGTTACGGATTGCATTGATAAGGATATCCCGACATGGACATATATCATTGACAATGTTTATTGGAAAACAAAAAAACAAAGTATAGAACTTGGCTTTGACTTTGTGCCCGCGGAATTCAAATCACTTCCGCTGCAATTAAACGATCAGCCCAACCCTGCAGTAAAAGAAGTGAAACCATGGCTAAAGAAATTGCCGAACCCGCAACGGTTGTTAATCATACAATCAATTCTTTCGCAATGCGATGATGTGCCGGTCCCGGAAAATAAGATGATGAGCTGGAATGATATCCGGCAGCTGGACAGCAATGGATTTATCATAGGCTCACATTCACACACACACCCGATGCTTGCATCATTGAAAAATGAATCCGAGATCTCTGATGAATTAAAAATATCTGCTCAAAGGATTCAGCAGGAGGTTGGAAAGTTTCCGAAGACCCTGTCATACCCGATTGGCAGCTTTGATGAAAGAGTTGTCAGGTTGTCTGAAAAGGAGGGCTATCAATACGGGTTGGCAGTGCAACAACAATTTTTCAGACCCGGTAAAGATGCTGTTTTCAAAATACCCCGGGTAGAATTGTACCAGGAATCATGGTGGAAAGTTCGAATGCGCATGAATGGAATTTACAGCAGGATGAAAAAGATATGGCCCTGAAAAAACTGAGAATAATTATCTGGTGCGGTGCTGCGCCCAATCAAAGAGCATTGGCCAATAAAATTGCCGCCCAGTTTGATGTTGCCGGGATTGTAATTGACGCTCATTCCGGTAGTCAAAAGAAAAAAAAGCTGATTCAGCTTCCGGCGGATCTTTGGGATCGTTTCCGGTTTCGTACAATTTATAATGCCTGGGGCAGGCTGATGAATTATTATGACAGGAAGTTTCCCGGGTGGCCGGATAAGCCGCAAATTAAAGTGCCGGATATTAATACAAAAAAAGCTGAAATATTTACCAGGGAACTGCAACCGGATCTTATCGTCGTTTCCGGCACTGCACTTATTAAAGAACCGTTGCTAAGCATTCCCGTTTCCATCGGGATAATTAATCTTCATACAGGGCTTTCGCCATATGTAAAAGGAGGGCCTAATTGCACCAATTGGTGTATTGCCAATAATACCTTTCATCTGGTGGGCAATACCATTATGTGGCTGAATGCAGGCATTGATGCCGGAAATATTATCACTACCGAAACAATCAACATTCAGAATACTGACAATTTTAATATAGCTCATCAGATAGTGATGGATCATGCACATGATCTATACCTGGGAGCGATCGGTTATTTGTCTGAAACGGAGCCCCCATACAATTCGGTGCCGCAAAGTTCGGTTGACAAGGGAAAGTTATACCTGTCAAGAATGTGGACCGCCGCAAAGAAAAATGATCTGCTCAGGAACTGGAGAAATAGAAAATCATTTATTGGAAATGAAACCCCCAAAACAATTCCTTTAAAGACAGTTAAGAATACATGAGCCGGAAAGTTCTGTACATATCTTATGATGGCATGACGGATCCCCTGGGCCAGTCACAGGTATTGCCTTATATTATTGAATTATCAAAACATGGCTACCGGTTTACCATATTGAGTTTTGAAAAGAAAAAAAGGTACACCGCTGAAAGAAAAATAATTGAAAAAATAACCCGGGAGGCCTCTATTAAATGGGTGCCTTTATTTTTTACTGCGAGACCGCCCATACTTTCAAAAATGTACGACCGCTGGCAGTTGATGAGAAAAGCATTTCAGCTTCAGCGGCGGGAAAAATTTGACATTGTTCATTGTCGCAGTTACATCGCTTCCGAAGCCGGCCTCCGGCTAAAGAAAAAAAAAGGAGTTAAGTTTTTATTTGATATGCGTGGTTTCTGGGCTGATGAACGGGTGGATAACGGGCAGTGGGATCTTAAAAAATCTTTTTATAAAAAAATATATACACATTATAAAAAAAAGGAAAAAGACTTTCTCCTGGGTGCCGATGGCATTGTTTCATTAACGAAGGCGGCAAAAGATTTTTTGCTGGCAAACCCGGATTATAAAAATATTTCAGTAGAAGTGATCCCCTGCTGTGCAGACCTGGACCATTTCAATTTTAATAAGATATCAAAACAACGGTCTGATGACCTGAGAAATGAACTTGGAATTTTGCCCGGAAAAAAAATAATCACTTATCTCGGGTCTGTTGGCGGTTGGTATATGACCCATGAAATGTTTGCTTTTTATAAAAGACTTTTATTGAAACATCCTGATTTTGTCATGCTGATCCTTACAAAAGATGATAAGACAGCAGTTATAAATGAGGCTGTTGTATCAGGTATTCCGGCTGATAAAATATTTGTGTGCTATGCCCCGAGAGATGAAGTGCCTGCTTATTTGGGTATAACTGACTGTAGTATTTTTTTTATACGCCCCACATTTTCCAAAACGGCCTCTTCACCCACCAAACATGCCGAGCTGATGGGCATGGGCATTCCTGTTATCTGCAATAATATCGGCGATACCGGGAATATTATAGAGGCAACCCATACGGGAGTAGTTGTAAATGCTTTTTCTGATAATGAATATGATAAAGCCGTAGAAAGGCTTCCACAACTACTTACTATTTCCAAAGATGTTATTCGCCAGGCAGCCCTTGAGTTTTTTGATCTGAAAATGGGAGTAGAAAAATATGCAGCGCTATATTCAAAAATTCTAAATAGGCCCGGAAGTAATGAATAGTTTTACTGAAGTAAAAACAAATAACCGGGTTATCCGGTGTTATGATACCGGCGGAAAAAATATTGACCCCAGAACAGTTTCTTCTTTTGGTGACGAATGGAAAGCTTTTCATGGTTTTGATGAAAAAGACCTGAAGCTTACCGGGGATATGTATTTTGATATCGTAACAGATAGTATGCTGAATGACCAGTGTAGGGTAATTGATATAGGATGCGGAAGCGGAAGATTTATTAAATACCTGGAAGGCAGGTATAAAAAACTGGTTGGATTGGATCCCAGCCAGGCAATTTTTGCAGCCGATAATTTAGTGGGGGAAAATGATAAGGTGGAACTGGTAATGGGGTCAACTGATAATATCCCTTTCCCTGACAATAGTTTTGATTTTGGTTATTCACTCGGGGTTTTGCACCATATACCCGATACTAAAAAAGCATTGAATGATTGTGTGAAGAAAGTCAGACCCGGCGGTTTTTTTTTACTTTATCTTTATTATAAGCTGGAAAACAGGCCTTTTTATTTCAAGATCCTTTACTGGCTTTCAAATGTTATACGCCTTGGAGTTTCAAAACTACCGGCACTATTAAAAAGAGGAGTTTGTAATTTTTTAGCTGTATTATTTTATATGCCCTTTGTATTATTATGCCGGTTTTTACGCTTTATCGGCGTGCCGGAAAAGATCCGGAAGCATATCCCTTTACAAGCCTACGAAAGACAATCATTTTATATAATCCGCAACGATAGCCTGGATCGTTTCGGTACACCGCTGGAACAACGGTTTTCCCGTAAACAAATACAGGCCATGATGGAGGAAGCGGGTCTGAAGGACATTATATTTTCTGAAAAAATCCCTTACTGGCATGCTGTGGGGAAAAAAAACAACTGAGCCTTTTAATAATGTATTTCATTCAACCAGGGTTTCCTAATATTCAAAGCCAATTTCCATGATGATTTTAGCCCTCAGGTTCTTTGCCGTTGATGATCTTGTATTGGCACCCATATGCCTGGTAATTCTATATGCAATTATCCGGAACAGGGCCGAGAAAAATAAAGATCCGCAAATAAGAAAAATATATTACCGGGGCTTTTATTTTAAAATAATTTGTGTACTTGCTTACACTTTTGTTTCGGAGTTTGTTTTTAAAGGAGGTGATACAAATCTTTATTTTCAGGGGGTTAAAGATTTACGGACAGCATTAAATGATGATTTTAATCACATCGGCACCATTTTTAAGAGTTTTAAGCTGACAATGGATAATCCGTTAACGCCTTATTTTTATTATGATAACTATGCTGATGATTTCACGTATAATTACATGCTGAATACCAGCAATTTTTTTATTCCGAGACTTGGATTGATTCCCGCCTTTATTTTTTTTAATAATTACCTGTGCATCAATTTTATTTTCGGTTTTTTTGCTTTGGGCGGAGCCATCCGGCTTTTCAAAACCTTTCATCATTATTACCCTGCTTATACCAGGGAGTTGGCTCTTGCTACTATATTTTTACCCAGTGTTGGCTTCTGGAGTTCAGGTCTGCTAAAAGATACTGTCTGTTTTGGAAGTATCGGATTTATTTTATATGCCGTGCTGAATATTTTTATAAAAAAAACAAAGTTCAGGGCATCCATAATATGGATATTGGTTTGCGGGTTTTTGGTTTATTATATAAAAGTGTATATCCTGCTCGTCCTTATATTGGCCATATTGATCTGGTTGTTTGCAGAAACCAATAAACTCATTGCAGATAGAACGCTCAGAAATATTTTTTCATTCCTTACGCTGACAGTTTCATTCATAATCGGGTATTTTTTATTGAATTATTTTACTTCCCAGGAAGCTGCTCAAAACTATAAGCTGGAGACATTAATGGAAAAGGCGGACTACCAGCGAAGAGTAATTCATAATCTTGCTGAAACTGCAACGCTCGGGTCCAATTTTTCAATTAATACATCAAACCCACTGACCCTTATCCCCAATAGTCTTGTTGCCACTTTCTTTCGCCCCTTTTTGTGGGAGGTTAATTCACCGGTCGCTTTTTTTTCGGCCGTTGAATCTTTAATTGTCCTGCTTTTAACGCTTTTCTTTTTTTTCAAACGGGGCATCGGCAAATATTTCAGGCTTGCTTTTGCAGACCCGAGACTGCTTATGTGTTTTGTATTTGCTATGGTATTTGCCGTTGCCGTTGGTGCATCCACCAGTAATTTCGGCGCTTTGTCAA
>JBGPKR010000033.1:0-27264 GCA_041486045.1 Chitinophagaceae bacterium
AAACCCTCCTGAAAGCAAAAAAAGATGCAGAAGAAGCCAGCTTGGCAAAAGCCCGTTTTCTCAGCAATATGAGTCATGAGATAAGAACTCCATTAAATGGAATTATTGGTATTACAAGAATTATGCAGGATGAGAAATTTTTACCCGGGCAATATGAAAATCTCAAAACGCTCCAGGATTTATCTGAACATACACTACAGATAATCAATAATATTCTTGATATTGCGAAAATTGAAGCGGGTAAATCCTCGCTGGAAAATAAAAGGTTCAACCTGCAACGTTTCATTAGAAAAATAAATTCTATTTTCTCGGGTACAGCCAAATTAAAAGGCATAAAGTTTACTATAGAAACAGAAGGCCAAACTGATATATATATATACGGGGACGAAGTAAGGCTGAGCCAGATATTAATTAACCTGATTGGCAATGCATTTAAGTTTACAGAAAAAGGAAATGTGACTTTAAAGATTTGCGCAGAAGAAAATCCTGACCCGGAAATACAAAACCTTCGCTTCTCTGTCAGCGATACAGGTATTGGCATCAAAAAAGAAAATGTCGGGAAAATTTTTGAAAGTTTTAGCCAGGCTGATTCACAAACTACAAGAAAGTTCGGGGGCTCCGGGCTGGGACTGAGTATTGCTAACAATATCCTTCACCTGATGAACTCAAATATAAATGTAGAAAGCAAATATGGTAACGGTACTACATTCTGGTTTGATGTTTGCCTAAAAAGGTCCTCAATTACACCTTTAAATACGACAATTACTCATCCTGTACCTGACACTTATTCACTTCCTAATATAAATATACTACTGGCAGAAGATAATAAGGTAAACCAGATAGTAGCAACCCGGATATTACAAAAATGGGAAAGTAATGTTACGGTTGCTTCTAATGGCAAAGAAGCAGTGGAGTCTATCCAGGAAAATAAATTTGATATAATACTTATGGACCTGGATATGCCGGTAATGGATGGTTATGAATCGCTGGCAATAATTAAACAAAATTTCCCCGATATCCCTGTTATTGCACTTACCGCTTCTTCATTCGACGACATGAACAATTATCTGTCAAACAAGGGTTTTAGTGAAGTAGTGCAAAAGCCATTTACCACTGAAGACCTTTATAATAAAATTTCTTCTGTTCTTAAAAGGGCATAGCAACTTCAGCACACAGACATTCGCCATTATCGTCACTTCCGGAAAAGATTTCCTTTCAAATTGATTAATCAACCTGTTTATGCTTTTCAATAAAAACCGGCCTGTATGATATAGCTCTATAGAAAAATTTTCACCTTTAACCATTCATCATCTACACCACATCCACATCCGCCACCACAGTTACACTCCTGAAACTCTTTTCCTGGTGCAGGATGGCGATCTGTTCCAACAGATCATGTTTGCATTGGCTGAGAGTCTTTCTGTCTCTCGGTAATTTTAATAATAATTCCATTAAATATTGATTACGTATCCGGTTGATAACCGGTTCGGCGGGGCCGATAAGATATTTTTCATACCCGCCTGCCGGACCTGCCTGTCCGGTAGGCAGGCGGGCAGGTTTATTCTTCAACGTATTGGCAAAATGATAAGCTGCCCTTTCCACCACTTCTTTCATTTTATGTTTAAAAGAAAGATGAATAAGCCTTGAGAACGGAGGGTAGAAGAACTGTTTTCTTTTTTCCAATTCTTCATCAAACATTTTTTTATAATCATGCTGCTGCACTATCTGTAATAAAGGGTGAGATGGATTGGCTGTTTGTATCATCACTTTGCCGGTTGCTTCCTTGGCCCCCGAAGCCTTGACAGAAGAGGGCTTACGACCTGCCCGGCCACTCACCTGCTCCATTAGCTGGAAAGCTCTTTCATTCACCCGGAAGTCGGCAAAATGTAAAAGGCCATCTGCATCAAGAATGCCAACCAAGTCTACATTATCAAAGTCAAGTCCCTTTACAACCATTTGTGTACCCACAAGGATATCAATCCGGCGCTGTTCAAACTGCTGTATCAGCACATCATGTGCATTCTTTCCCCGCACTGTATCCATGTCCATCCTCGCTACTTTAGCTTCGGGGAAAATTTCCTGCAATTGTTCTTCAATTTTTTCTGTACCAAAATTCCGTTGTACAAACTTATCACTGCCACAGGCAGCGCAGACATGCACAGGCGGATAGGTAGTGCCGCAATAGTGACAAACTAATTTATTGGTAAGCTTATGAAAAGTGAGTGACACATCGCAGTACTTGCATTGGGGTATCCATCCGCATACTGTACAAACCTGGTAAGGTGCATAGCCACGGCGGTTTTGAAAAAGGATGACCTGTTTCTTCCGGTTTACCACTTCATGGATGGCTTCAACCAATGCCGGGGACAGGATCACTTTCGATCTGTCTTTCTGCACTAGTCTTCTTGTATCAATAATTTCAATAGATGGAAGAAGCACTTCACCGTAGCGTTCCGGCAATTCTGCCAGGCCATATTTACCGGTCGTGGCCCGCCCATCTTTAATGGTCGGACAGGCATTGTAATAACTTTCCAATGATGGCGTGGCGCTGCCCAGTATAACCTTAGCCCCAAATAAAGATGAAAAATAAATTGCCGCATCTCTCCCATTATACCGTGGCGCCGGATCCTGCTGTTTGAATGAAGTATCATGTTCCTCATCACAAATCACCAAACCAAGGTTGTTATAAGGAAGAAATACAGATGACCTTGCGCCGAGTATCACTTTCAGTTCCCCGTTCTTTACCTTGTTCCATATCTCCACTCTTTCATTCTGGGAAAATTTGGAATGATAGATGCCGATATATCCGCCAAAATGTTTTTGCAAACGCCTGATAATTTGTGAAGTCAGTGCAATCTCCGGCAACATGTACAGAACCTGTTTGCCCTGTTTGATATACTGCTCGATCAGTTTTATATAGATCTGTGTTTTACCGCTGGATGTAATTCCGTGCAGCAAACAAACTGCTTTGCTTTTTAATTGTTCCTGCACTTCTGCATAAGCTTTTTGCTGGGCTGCTGATAATTCGAAATCAATCTTTACATCTTTGGGCAGGTACTGTATCCTGTCCACCTGTCTTTTCTCTGTGCGGAGGATATTCTTATCCACCAATCCTTTCAACTGGGCATCAGAGGCACCGGATTTTTTCAGCAAGTTGGGCCTGGTCACCTCTCCTTCTGTTTTCATTAAGTGGAGATAACTTAATAATAATTCCATCTGCTTCGGCGCTTTTGTCCAGTTATTCAACAATTCAGAAAGTTTATCCTCATTATCATAATCAGGATTCAGCAGCACATAGGTTTCTTTCTTCGGTGTATAAGTTTGCTTTAACGCCTCCCACACAAAACAGACCCTTTTATTAACAAGACGACTGATCACAGGATAAACATGGGATGAATCCAAAACCTGTTGTACTTCTGTTAGCTTTAGTTCCTTTTTTATTAATAATGCCTCGCCCACCAGGTATTCATCATGATCAAGCGCAGAAAAATCATCTCCATATTCTTCATTGTAAACCAGTATCGTTTCGCTGGATAATTTAAAGTGAGCCGGCAAGGCTGCTGCCATCACTTCTCCTTCGCTGCACATATAGTAAGATGCCATCCACTCCCACAATTTCAGTTGCTGTTCAAATACAACCGGTTCTGCATCCAGCACATTCAGGATATCTTTTGTTTCAATAAACTCAGGTTTGTCTTTAAGCAATCTTTTGACAATCCCTGCGTACTTTTTAGTTTTTCCCAAATTAACCTCCACCCTGCATCCGGGTTTTGCTTCCTCCCGCAAATGCGGAGGAACTGACCAGGTGTAGTTTTTAGGAAGGGCTGATGGTATAATGATTTCCGCAAACACAGTAAATAATCAATAATTATTAATCAATAATTCAACTCCCAAGTTAACAAGAATTAATCTGTCAGTTTTTTATCCAGGAAGCACCATACTCAATCAATTTTTTTTCCATCAATTCATAAACTTTCTGTTTCAGAAAAGAAACATCATTAAGTGTTAAACCGTCGACCGGAACTTCCTGCAGGAAGACCGCCCGGCTTTTCCCGGGTGTCAGCGTGAATAGATGGCGGTAATGCAACCGGTCAAATGCATCGAGCAGTAAAAATGGTTTTAATGCAGTCTGGGTCTCAATCGCAACCCTGAAAGCGCCATCATAAAAATCTTTTAATGGCTGATGACCCATATTAAAGGTTCCTTCCGGCATTACAATGATCGAAACGCCTTTACTGATAATTGATTTCAGGTTGCGGACACTTTTTGCACGGTGACTGGCATCGCCCCGGTCCACGATCACCACAACGCTGCGGTAAATAAATCCGAATACAGGCAGATCGCTTAGTTCAATCCGGCCCAGGGCACGGATGGGGCGGCGGACCGTTTTTACCAGCAACGGGGCATCAATAAATGAAATATGGTTGCCGACAAAAATATACTGCTTGTCTTTGTCAACCGGCTGCTCATAATAATTGCGGTGATAAATAAAGACAAGAAAAAACCATATATCCGCCCATAACATACAAAGACGATAGATCATATTACCGCCCCGTATACGGCCAAAAAGCGCAGCCACCAGCGCAAAAGGAAAGATCAGCAGCATGATCGCAACAAAAGTGATAAGGGCATACATGCAATAGATCCATTGCAGGGGTTTCAGTAATGACTTCATCAATTCCGGTTTTTATATTTATCGTCGTCGCCGGGGCAGTTACATTGCCACTCAGTATCAAGATCAATTACAGTCACTACTTCTGTTTTCTCATTGCATTGGGCAAATACAATTCTTACATCCTGGTTGTCGGCAGTAACTCCTTCCACCGCATAGCGGGGGCATCTTGCATTCTGCAAATCACTTTTATTATAATTTATTTTCCCGTTCTGCATGATGTCTTCTACTTCGGTTTGTGAAATATGACGGCATTGCATCCGGCATTTTGCATGATTGCTGTATTCAAGCCAGGATGTACGGCGGTCAAAGCCATGGTCACGGTCAACTTTGGCTGACGGGTCTTTCCGGTCATTATTGGTAATCTTTGGTTTTGGTTGGGGCTGATTATTATTCTTACAGGTTTTAATGATGATGACAGCTGCACCAAGCAAGAGGATCAGAATATATGGCGTCCATTTTTTGTTCATCCTTTAAAATATTTAGCTAAAAATAAGCGAATTGGTGAAATAGTTAATTGGTTAATTAGTTGATTAGTAAAACGGGAGTTTCATGAAAGCCCAGCAATTAACCAATTAACCAATTAACTAATAAACTTACCTTTGCAAATTCACTGCGTACAACGTAGCCTTGTTTAGTGATCCTACGTAATATAAAGCAGTAAGCGAAGTAGTATGGCAGAGACAAGGACAGTAGCATTTCATACATTGGGTTGCAAGCTCAATTTTTCCGAAACATCTTCCCTTTCCCGTATGCTGGAGAAAGAAGGTTTTGAGAAAAAAGAGTTTGACGACAAGGCAGATGTATATGTTATCAATACCTGTTCAGTTACTGACAATGCGGATAAAGAATGTCGCCAGTTAGTTCGCCGGATTCAACGCAAAACGCCGGAGAGCCTTGTGGTGATCACCGGGTGCTATGCACAATTGAAACCAAAAGAGATCGCCGGGATACCCGGTGTTGACCTGGTGCTGGGGGCTGCAGAAAAATTCAATATTGTACAACATATCAGGGAACTGGTCAAAGGCGATTCGGCGAAGATCTGCAGTTGTGATATTGAAGAAGTTTCCGGGTTTCATTCTTCTTACTCTGTTAATGACCGCACAAGAACTTTTTTAAAAGTGCAGGACGGTTGTGACTATAATTGTTCTTTCTGCACGATACCGATGGCAAGAGGCAAAAGCAGGAGTGACAGTATTGAAAATGTGCTGAAGAATGTGGAGCATTTGGCAGAACATGGAGTAAAAGAGATTGTATTAACGGGAGTGAATCTGGGAGATTTCCTCACCCCAGCCCTCAAAAGGGAAAGCCCCCCTAAATCCCTCTCAAGGGGGGACTTTGAAACCCTAAAGTCAGAGAATTTCTACAGTCTCGTACAGGCACTTGAAGAAGTAAAAAGTATTCAACGTTATCGAATTTCATCCATTGAGCCCAACCTGTTGACAAATGAGATTATTGAATTTGTTGCCAACAGCGATAAATTCATGCCGCATTTTCATATCCCTTTGCAAAGCGGAAGCAATAAGATCCTCGGGTTGATGCGTAGGAGATATAAGAAGGAATTGTATGCTGAAAGAGTTGCCCTCATCAAAACCCTGATGCCGCATTGTGCCATTGGAGTGGATGTGATCGTTGGTTTTCCCGGTGAAACCAATGAAGACTTTAAAGAGACCTTTGACTTCCTGCATTCGCTGGATATCTCTTATCTGCATGTATTTACGTACTCAGAAAGAGATCATACACATGCTTTGACCATCCAACCTGTGGTGCCCATGAATATCCGTCATGAAAGAAACAAAACGCTGCGTAATCTTTCTTATATGAAGATGCAGTATTTCACAGAGCAACATGCCGGCCAAACCCGGAAAGTTTTATTTGAAGGTCATGAAAACAAGGGGATGATGGAAGGATACACTGATAATTATATCAAGATCACCACTCCGTACCGTAAAGAATGGGTGAATGAGATTGTGGAGTGGAAAATTTAGTGGAACGTACTGGGCTCGAACCAGTGACCCCTACTCTGTCAAAGTAGTGCTCTGAACCAACTGAGCTAACGTTCCAGGCAATAAAATTAGGAGTTTTCCTTTCAAAGAATTATTGGTATTTAGTTATTATTTTTTCTGACAATTCGGGATATTTCTTTAGATTTTCAATATATACCCTGCTCTTCATCTTTTTAATATGTTTTTCAATTAGTCTTGCCTGTTCATATTTAAGTTCATTTAATGATAAATAAAGTATCCAGTCTTTTACTTTGCCGGTAAATGCTCCGGGAATTTCTTTACAAAGATGTTGTTCAATTCGTTCAGATAATACTTTACAACTGCCGATATAATATTGATTTAGTGATGGCGAATAAAGGATATAAACAGAAGCCATAAATGTATCATTACCTACTAAATCAGAACCTCCCGATAGCTATCGGGAGACCCCTACTCTGTCAAAGTAGTGCTCTGAACCATCCCGATAGCTATCGGGAGAGCTAACGTTCCATAAACAAAAATTATTTTTTAAGAGCTGATGCTTACGATTCGCAAGCGAATGTCAGCATCCTGACCGGCTCCGCCGCGTCAGGACGTTCCGGGGTCGTAAAATTAAGTGTTTTCAACTTTCTTTTTCTCAGCGGTGCAACTTTACTACTTTTAATTTGTCATTTATAGAGATGCAAAAATATCATGTGACCATACAGTTTGAAATGAGTGATGAGTTCATGGACCTGGTTCCACCTCACCGCACTTATATCAACTACCTCATCAACAAAGGCACTATTGACCATTATGCCGTAAGTATGGAAACACAGCGATCATGGATTACCCTGAATGCAGAAAACAAGGAAGAAGTTGAAAAATTGCTGAAAAAATCTCCTTTATTTAAATTCTGGACTATGGAGATTGATGAATTGTTTGTTTTGGATGGCCAGCATTATCGTTTGCCGGAAGTAAATCCCAATTAATAGTTATCAGCTTTTAGCCATTAGCTGTTAGCCTATTTTGTCGCCCACATGGGTTTTTGTTTCAACAGTTTTTTATAAACAGGACAAGATGCTGTATGGGCGCCGGGTAGATAACCGGTACTCATTAAAAATTCATTCACAATTTCACCGCCTGTAAAACGGAATGTTTGTTTGAACAACTTCACCCATTCCTCTTTTGATTTAGGATGCTGATGATCTAACCATTTTTTGAATGATCCGTTTTCTTTTTGAATTGCCTTTATACATTTTGCATTATGAATAGCTGCTTCAATTTTTAACCGGTTCCGGATGATGCCGGCATCCTGCATCAGCTTTTCTTTTTTCTTATCTGAATACCGGGCTATCTTATCAATATTAAAATCATCAAAGGCTTTGAAGAAATTATCTTTCTTCTTCAGGATCGTTTCCCAACTCAATCCGGCCTGGTTTATTTCCAGCACCAATCTTGCAAACAAAAGGTTATCATCTTCAATTGGAAAACCATATTCATGGTCATGATAATGCCGGTGAACATTGTCTTTTCCGGCATTCAATACAAATTCGCAATAGGTAGTAGCCATAAATGAAAAATCCCGCCTTAAACGGGACTTGTGGGAGTTGACGGGTTCGAACCGCCGACCCTCTGCTTGTAAGGCAGATGCTCTGAACCAGCTGAGCTAAACTCCCTTGCGAATAAAGTGAAGCAATCACTTTTACGGGAGTGCAAAGATAAGGTTGAGGAGTCTTCTGCCAAATTTTTTTAAGCGTTTTAACCTTGTGAATTCCAGCTATAATTAAAGCTTCTCATCCACCGGTTCCCACAGTTCAATCTTATTTCCTTCGGGATCCATTATCCATCCGAATTTTCCGTATTCTTCTTCCTGCATTTCCCCCACGATCTCCACTCCTTCCGCTTTCAGTGTTTCCAGCAATGCCGGCAGGTCTTTCACCCTGAAGTTGATCATAAAAGGACGGGCTGACGGATCAAAATAGCTGCTTTCCTTTTTGAAAAAAGAAAATACTGTATTACCCGGGACAGCCGGGTCGTTTTCATTCACCCATTTAAAATTAACATAGAGGTTTTCGCCAAACGAAAACCCAAGATGTTTGTCATACCATCCTGCTAACGCTTTGGCATCATTTGATTTAATAAAAACACCGCCGACCCCGGTTACCCTTTTCATAAAAAGATTTTGTTTAAAAATACAAAAAACTTAAACCGGTTTATATCCGGTTTAGCTATTATTTTTTACCTTTGAAAAAGAATGCCATTGGTAAAAAACGATATACTGACTGAAAGCTGCGAAGAAACGGACCTGTTGACTATTCATGAAGAATCATGCAGCCTTATTGTCTGGAATGACGAGGTCAATACATTCGAATGGGTGATTGAGACCCTGATGGATGTTTGCGGCCATGCATATGAACAGGCCGAACAATGCGCCTACATCATCCATTTTCATGGAAAATATGCGGTTAAAAAAGGAAGCTATGAAGACCTGAAACCCCAATGTGATGCCATTACAGAAAGAGGCATTAATGCTACTATTGAAGTAATGGCAGAATAAATTACCTTCTCCCCACCGTTTACCATGTCACTTTTTGTATTAGATAAGGAATTAATTTTTCCGCCTGTTCATTTGGCAGAACCTGATGGTTTGCTGGCAATCGGTGCTGATCTTTCGCCGGAAAGACTCCTGCTGGCATACCGTAGCGGCATCTTCCCCTGGTATGAAGGCGAAGATATATTATGGTGGTCCCCTGATCCACGGTTTGTTTTGTTTCCCAAAGAATTAAAAATCAGCAAAAGCATCAAGCCGTTGCTCAACAGAAAAGAAATTGATTTTACAACCAACAAGGCATTTGAGCAGGTCATTCATCATTGCAAAGAAACCAAACGCCCCGGCCAGGAAGGTACCTGGATCACCGATGAAGTTGAAAGAGCCTATTGTAAAATGCATGAATTGGGACATGCCCACAGCGCCGAAGTCTGGAAAAACGGGGAACTTGTTGGTGGTTTATATGGTATCAAACTGGGTAAAGTTTTTTTCGGCGAAAGTATGTTCAGCAAACTGAGTAATGCATCCAGGATTGCTTTTATCAAATACGTGCGGCAATTAAAGGAAGAAGGGATTGAATTGATAGATTGCCAGGTTTATACTGAATACCTGGAAAGTTTTGGCGCTAAAATGATTCCCCGGAAAAATTTTAATGACTTACTTCAAAACCTGCTTCCTAAATAGTGTGGCAACATCGCCCGCCAGGTGTTCCAGTCATGCGGCCACTCTTCTCCCCAAACGTCCAGTTCATACCAGATGCCTTTATCGTAGAGAATCTTGGCAAACTTACCGCTGGCGCCGGGATCTTCATAAGAGCCGCTGCCCGTAAGAATGTGTATGTTCTTGCTTTGACGGATCTGTTCAAGCACATTATGATCATCCATGTTTGACATAAAATGCAGCGGACTGTTAAAGTAAACATCATCATCATAATGCCCCTTGGTATATTCAGTAAGGTCATAAACGCCACTCATGGCAATAACACCATTAATAATATCCGGGCGTTTCAGGAACAGATTCATACTGTGCAATGCCCCGAAAGAAGCCCCGCAGGTTATGATGGGTGTATCCTGGCTAGTACTGTTGCGGATAAAAGGCACCACCTCATCAAACACATAACTGTTCCATTGCTGGTGACGGATCGATTTGTGCCGCGGGTCCATTTTGTCGTTCAACCAGCTTTCATTATTGATACTGTCAATAGAAAATACTTTCACATGACCGGCATTAATAAAATGTTCAAGATGATCCATTAATTGAAACCGCTCATACTCCAGGTAATCAGCCGCTGCAGTGGGGACCAGCAGCAAGGCAAAACCATAATCACCATAACTGGCAATCGGCATTTCTTTATTCAATGATGGACTGAACCAGGAGGTCAATTCTCTTTTCATGCAGGCAAATTTTGGGTTAAGTTGTTAAACATCAGCATGTCCGGATGACATATTTTTTACGAATATAATTTTTTAATGACATAGCCCTTCCGGGAATTCTGGTGGTGAAAAAAATAATCGTAAAAACTCTTGGTACTTTCACATGGTAATATTACTTTCGATTTTCAGTATTTTTACTATTTATATTTCAACCTTTCCTATTTCGCAGACTGATTAAACGACATTCTGACAAATCCAGTTCCTCTTCTAAATCCTTCCTTCTGTGAATAGCCTTAGAACTGCGCTCGTATAACAGCCGGAACTAAGAATGAAAGTAAATCTATTTGTTTTTACATTGAATTATTGGGTTGAAAATGAATAATGCACCGATCCGTATCATCATGGTAGATGATCACCACCTGGTCCGTAACTCGTGGAAAAAAGCCCTCGAAACCAATCCTGATCTCCTGGTTGTGGCCGATTTTGATAATGGTCATGATGCTATTGAACAGGCCCGGGAATTTGTTCCCGATATCATGATCGTCGATATCAATATGAAGCCAATAAACGGATTTATAGTTACAGAAAAAGTGCTGGAAAAAGTGCCATCCATAAAAGTTATTGGCTTGTCGGTACATAACCAGGTTAAATATGCCAATAAAATGATCGCTTCAGGGGCAAGAGGATACCTGACCAAAACCTCGGCATTGGAAGAAGTCATCCATTGTATCATGGAAGTGCAAAAAGGCAATCTCTATATTTGTGAAGAAGTGAAGATGCGTATGCAGCCCCCTGAAGAATAGAACAAACAGATCCCTTTATAATTACTCCTGCACCCGTTTCGCCATCTATTCAAAACCCGGTAAATTTGCGGCCTTACTATAATGTGTCGTAACCCCGGGTAAAAGGGTTATACCTTATTAAAGTAGTAAGCGAAGTAGTATGGAACTGAGCAAGAACTTTGAACACAGCGCTGCCGAAACCAAATGGTACCGGCATTGGCTGGATAAAAATTATTTTCATAGTGAGCCGGATAGCCGTGAACCTTATACAGTTGTTATTCCTCCGCCCAATGTAACCGGTGTTTTGCATATGGGGCATTGTCTCAACAATACTATACAGGATATTTTAGTGAGACGGGCAAGAATGATGGGTAAAAATGCCTGCTGGGTTCCGGGAACTGACCATGCATCTATTGCTACCGAAGCAAAGGTTGTGCAGATGCTGCGGGAAAGAGGAATTGCCAAATCATCCCTCAGCCGGGAGGATTTTTTAAAATATGCCTGGGAATGGAAAGAAAAATACGGAGGCATCATTCTGCAACAGTTGAAAAAATTAGGTTGCAGTCTTGACTGGGACAGAACCAGCTTCACCATGGACCCGGATTATTATGAATCGGTCATCAATGTCTTTATTGATTTGTACAATAAAGGATGGATCTACAGGGGCAAACGAATGATCAACTGGGATGTAAAAGCAAAAACGGCCTTGAGTGATGAAGAAGTGATCCGGAAAGAAACAACGCAAAAGCTCTACTATCTGAAATATTTCCTTGAGCAGCCGGGGTCAGAAGCCGGAGGTCAGAAGTCAGATATCAGACCTCTGACTTCTGACTTCATTGTAATTGCAACCGTCCGTCCCGAAACAATCATGGGTGACACAGCCATCTGCGTACATCCCGATGATGAACGATATAAGCACCTGCATGGAAAATTTGCATTTGTCCCGCTGATCAATCGCCGCATTCCTATTATTACTGATGATTATGTAACGATGGATTTTGGAACCGGTGCATTGAAAGTTACACCCGCCCATGACATAAATGACAATCAACTGGGGCAAAAACATAACCTGGAATCGGTTGATATATTCAATGAAGACGGAACATTGAATGAAGCTGCGCAGATTTATGTCGGTGAAGACCGTTTTGAAGCAAGAAAGAAGATCGTAAAAGAACTGAAAGAAAAGGGCCAGCTGCTGAAAACAGAAGATTATACCAGTGAGATCGGTTACAGTGAAAGAACAGATGTGGTGGTGGAACCAAGACTTTCATTGCAATGGTGGGTGGATATGAAAAAAATATCCGGCCCGGCATTAAAGTCCGTAATGGAAGATGAGATAAAATTTTATCCATCCAAGTTCAAAAACATGTACCGCCATTGGATGGAAAATATCAGGGATTGGTGCATCAGCCGCCAGCTCTGGTGGGGGCATCGCATACCGGCATGGTATGATGAAGAAGGAAATTATGTTGTTGCTGCTACGCATGACGAAGCAGTAAAGCTTTACCATTCAAAGTACAGCCAACCAGTAACCAGTAACCGGCAACTGACACAGGACGAGGATGTAATGGACACCTGGTTCTCTTCCTGGCTCTGGCCTTTTGAAGTATTTAAAGGATACAGCAATCCCGGGAATAAAGATGTTAACTACTACTACCCTACCAATACATTAGTAACAGCCCCTGAAATTATTTTCTTCTGGGTGGCCAGGATGATCATGGCGGGTTTTGAATACACAAAAGAAAAACCTTTTACCGAGGTTTATTTCACCGGTATCGTTCGTGATAAGCAGGGAAGAAAAATGAGCAAACAATTGGGAAATTCTCCTGATCTGCTCGAAATGATTGAAAAGGATGGTGCAGATGCAGTCCGCTTTGGCATCATGATCGCCTCACCTGCAGGCAATGACCTGATGTGGGATCCTGCCGGTAATGAACAGGGAAGGTTCTTTATTAATAAAATTTGGAACGCCTTGAAGTTGATTAAGATGTGGGAAGGAAGGCAAACTACGGATGAACCCACTCAGCACTCACCACTCACCACTCAGCATTTCGCCGTTGAATGGTTTGAGAACAGGTTGAATGAAGTAAGAACGGAACTGGATACCCAATTCAAAGAATTTACATTGAGCGAAGCGCTGAAAAAAATTTATTCATTGATCTGGGATGATTTCTGCAGCTGGTACCTGGAATGGGTGAAGCCCGCCTACGCTAAAGCTTCGGCAGACAAGCCTGCCTATGAACAACCCATTGATAAATCCGTGTATGAAAAGACAGTTGATTTTTTTGAACAACTGATGCAGTTGCTCCATCCCTTTATGCCGTTTATTACGGAAGAAATATATCATCAGCTGAAAGAACAAAAAGATGATTTAACAGTTAAACAGTACCCGGCTATTGGTTCGACGGATGATATGATCATAAAGAACGGTACCCTGCTTAAAGAAGTGATCACTGCGATACGGGATGCCCGGAATAAAAACCAGCTGAAACCAAAAGACAATATCCGTTTGCATATTCACACAGAAAACAACAGTACGTATCGATCATTCGAAACTATTTTATCCAAACAGGTGAATGCAGCATCCGTTTCATATACACCTGGTATTGTTTCCAACAGCATAGCCGTGGTAGTGCAAAAAGATAAAATTTTTATTGAAACAACGGCTGTCCTTGATACTGCTTCACAAAAAGAACAATTGCAAAAAGACCTTGACTACCTGAAAGGGTTTCTTGTTTCTGTAGAAAAGAAACTCAGCAATAAACGGTTTGTTCAGAATGCAAAACCGGATGTAATAGATATCGAACGGAAAAAGAAAGCCGATGCCGAAGCCAAAATAAAAGTTATTGAAGAAAGTTTGGCAGGTTTGTAAGCATAACGTACCTTCCTTATGTAATCCCGCCAATACACTGCTCAATTATTATATCATCACAATCAATTTATTAATATAATGCCATCATTATATAGCCTGTTTTATAAAAAATTAATAATTGTAACAGCTTTTCTCCTGGTCAATTCTTCTTCCTTTTCCCAGGGAGGCAAATGGGATAATTACCTGCTGCGGGTTGCATTAAAAAACCGTACAGTCAAACTAAGTTCTTTTTTTCGCTTCGTTTCTACATATAATAATCCTGTGTGCCTGACGGGCCCCGCTGCTCTTTTTGTAACCGGTCTTGCAAACAACAATACCCTTCTAAAGAAAAAAGCATTGTTCAATGTTGAGTCCATTGCAGTTACTGAAATAATTACATTCGGATTGAAGAAGACCATCGGACGTATCCGTCCTTCTAATTTTGATACCACTTTTATATCGGTGGTCAATGCGCCGAATAAAGCTTTCCCTTCCGGACATACTGCAGAAGCGTTTGCTATGGCGACAGCCATGAGCATTGCTGTTCCCAAATGGTATGTGGTGGTGCCGGCCTATGCCTGGGCTTCGTTGGTCGCTTATGCAAGAGTTTATCTCGGGGTTCATTATCCTACCGATGTGATAGGTGGCGCCGTCCTTGCCAGTGGTACTACCTTTTTGATGTACAGACTGAATAAATGGTTGGTGCAGGATAGTAACAAAGGACACCATCCCCGAAATGAGATCTTCGGCGTCGTTGCCGGCATAGGAGGTGCTTATCTGTTATATAAAATAAATGATTGGATCACGAAAAAAATAAAGAAAGAAATAATAAAACCGGTTCAATAAAAACTAAAAGACTAATTAAGGCTCATCTCGGTATTATATTCACAGGCATCACAAATTCATACCGCGTTCCTTTAAAACCACCAAACTGATCGCTGTCCAGCAGGTGGCTTACCCGGAAGCCAAATGTAAGCGGGTATTGGTTCCACCAATTGGTATCAATAAAAATTTCTCCGCCTACACTGCGTTGATCAGCAGTTCTTATTTTATCCGACACCCTGGTGAAATCATAAAATATATTACCCCTTATTCTTTGCAGGTATAAGATATTTCCAAAACCCCAGTCAGGATACAGCAAGGGTAAATGATAATTCGCCGATAGTCTCCACATCCTGGCAAAATATCGGCCGGTATATCCTCTTGAATAAGGAAAGCGGTTGCTGAAAAATATCTGTCTCATTGTATCCCGCTCCTGGAATGAACCGGTCAATATGATATTATGTACTGAAAGAAATCCGGGCAGGTATACCGTAGCATTGCCGATGAACTGGTAGCCATTATATTTTGTGATAGCATGACGCTGCGTAAAAGAAAAAGCATAACCTGAGCGTGGATAGATATGTTGCACAGCCGTTTGCACCTGCTGGCTCCACGACATAAAATGCTGCAGGTAGCTGAACGATATATTGCCAATGGAATCCTTAAAAATACCTTTGTTGAATTCATTGCGCAAAACATAATAACTACCAATACTGAAATTCTTATACGTTTGTCCGCTGACTTTATTCAATAGTATGTCGAGCCCGATATGAGAATTCAACTGGTCCCAGTGTCTGATCGAATTATTACTGGTCAGGGCTTGCCGGTCAAAAGTGTATTCAGTCCCGATATCCAGGAAGGGGAACCATGCTCCATATACTGCATTAAAACCGACAGCGCTTGTTTTTTCATCCTGGTTATAGAGGTAATACAATTCAGTCTGCAGTGTATTCAGGATATTTTTTCCGTAAATGGAATAAGTAAAAATAGGGTCTTCATAATAGGGCCGCCAGCTGTGAAAGTTCAGCAACCCGGTCCCTTTTTTATAATTACTTACCGCGAAGTTCCGTTGCGACACCTGGCCTGATAAGATATTACCCAGTTCGCTCTCATGACTTACCGGGAATTTTTCCGTCAGTTCTTCTGCCGTTGCCGTGCTCACTTCATTCCATACAATATCTTTCTCATCCGTTTGCTTTAACTGGTATCCTTCAGCCGTAAAAGCAGACCAGGTTATTTTTCCATTGGCCGCATTCACAAAATAATTTCCCAGCGGGCCATTACTTATCTTAAATATCTTTTTATCGCTCAGCCGCAGGGCAAATACATCATCATTGCCGCTATAAGAGGCCGTAAAATAAATGATACCATTATTAACGCAGGGATAGCCCACTACATTATAAGAAGGCGTAGTAAGACGCATGGTGTTCCCGGTAGAAATTTCGGCAGTAGCCAATGCCATCGTTCCGTCTTTCAACCTTACGGCGGTCACCAATGTATTCTCATCAATGAATTTCGGATCGGTGAACAAACTGATCTCTGAGGAATGAATGGCTTTTATTATTTGACCGGTGCCGGCATCCAGTATATGCAATTCACTTTTTCCATCGCTGGCAACCTGCACGGCCGCTACTTTTGAGCCATCGGCAGAAATATCAGGAGTAAAGTATTTTGATTTGTGGGTCAATGTCTGTTGTTGACCGGTCTGCACATCTAATATTTTTATTACCCCATAATCAAGCCAGCCCCAGCGGGGGTCAGTTTCATAGGCGGAGTAAACGATCTTGCCATTGCGATAGCTGAACTGTTCATCAAGAGAGATATCCCTGTTCTTTAATTTATGCTCACCACTTGCATCTTTTATATAAAAAGCGGGGCGATGCCGCATACTTGTTTTCAGGTAAAGAAGTGAATCGCTGCTTATATTGTAAGGAAAGTAATAACTGGTTACATAACTTTTCTTTACAGGGAAAACAAACTCATCTCTTTTCTGTGCAACCCGTTCTGTGCTTTTCTTATAGGAATCCAAAGCCTGTTCCCTGAATGTTTTGTAATCAACCCCGGCATATTTTTTTATAGCTGTTTGAAAAGGATAGAACAATCCTGTATAGGCACTGGCATCATGGGTAACCTTTGTCCAGAAATCAGCGCCATATTTTTCCCTGCCATAATTCACCAGCAGGTAACCGAGATAATAATGATTAGGTATATAGTCTTTCATCGAACCGTTGCGCAATTTCATCCAGGAATAATTTTTCCCTGCCTGCCATAGTGATGGATAAGCATTCAGGAAAAGGGGCAAACGGCCCCTGCCCTGGTTGGTCATCACCGTTTCATTATATACGGCATCACCTTCATAGAACCAATCGGGAATTGCAGCGTTGATAGCGACCGAGAGGCCATCATCGCCTGCTATACGGTACATGAATTTGCTCAACCCGTTCTTGAAATTATTATACTGCATCACATGCCGGTATTCATGCACCGATAAAATATCGGGCCATGCAATGCTGCCTTCCTGGAAATTGTTAGCAAATGGGGTAAGGTAAAACTCACTGCGGAAAGGGCCAAGGCCCACATAGGCATTGGATATTGTGGTTTGATTTTGTAAAACAATATTGACCTTCTTTAATTGATTGCCCAATGAAATGGATTGTGAGCCCGCCGAAGGGTGTGCTGCCAGCCAATGAACGATAGAAGCCACCCGGTTGACCTGGCTATCGAGACCCGCAGGAAAAATAACTCTTACTGAATCTGTATTTACCTGTTTCCATTTCAGGGATGGCGGGTTGCCGCCGAATTGCTGGCTGAAGGAGAAATAAGAAATGAGAAATAAGAAATGCGAAAGTAGCAGTTTGCGCATGGGTTAGATATTTCTGGAAAGTTACGGAGGAAATCGTTTGGATGAATATACAGTTAAAGATGACAGTGGGATATGTTTTGTTCTTTTGTAACTTTAATGAGCTTAAGGCCGGGTTCACGGATCACAGAATATCAGCCCTGCGGCAAGCCCTGACGTAGTGCGCAATTTGAAAGACCTAATAACTCAAACTGAGAAAAGGATCAAAAAATTTCTTCATGTTACCACGCAAACATAATGTCCTGATTTTGTTTATAACTACCTGGATAATTTGCCAGAACCAAATAGATGTTTTCGACAATTTCGAAGGTTCCGGATTGAAAAATATCTGGAGTTCATCCAGAATGGAATCCAGGGCTTTTGAAATTCAATCAGGCGTAGTTCGTAAAGGACAGCGTGCCGCTAAAATAACATTGAGAACAGGAGATGTTGTTGAAGCCGGCAACGATAGTAGTCTTGCTTCAGAACGGGATGAATTAGAAGAAGCTGATTATCTTGTATGTCGGGAGGGAACTAAATATGAATATCAATTCAGCATGTTCTTACCCGATAGTTTTCCAATAGTGCCCACCCGGCTTATTATTGCACAATGGAAACAAAAATGTCCACGAAGGCTATGTTCGGATGACAGCCCTGTGCTTGCCATCAGGTATCAATCAGGTAAGTTATTTATCACTCTTACAACTGACTCCGGGCGCCGCAGGCTGTATGAACTAAAGGATGAGATCAGAAACCGATGGCTGGATTTCAAATTCCGTGTACGCTTTTCAAAACAAAGCAATGGTGAAATCGAAGCTTTTTTAAACGATAAAAACATCATTACTTACAAAGGCATAACCGGCTTTTCCGAAAAGCGGGATTACTATGAAAAAAACAATACATTTTACTTCAAAATGGGGTTGTACAGGGATCGGATGCCTGAACCAATGTCAATTTATATTGATGAATACAGGAAAAAAGAAATAATTGAAGATCAATAATAAACCTGCGGACAACAAGGAGTTTTCTTCAATGCAGGCAGAAGTATATATTTCCTTCCCCGGCGGGTCTCCTCAGGCAGTTTCTTCGGGTTTAAGAACACCGGCGGAGGGACCCGTCGCTTCAAAAAATTTGGCGGGGCGACGAATAACGCCGGGCTATAGTTCTTATCATCAACTTTTGTAATTTTATTCAGCAGCAGTTACGGGTTGCCGATTTTCAAATACCGTCACATCGCCAGGCCGTAGCCGTTGGCAGCAAGGCTAAACGACTGCTCAGCCCGACATGGCACATAACCAATTGCAAGACATTGTAAGCAAATCAAAATAACACATTATGACAAAGAGAAATAAAAAGAAGTTGTCACCAGAACAACGTGAAGAACTACTCAAAGCATTGAAAGCCCGTTTCGAGAAAAACATGAATCGGCATAAAGGTCTTGAGTGGGCTAAAGTACAGGCAAAGCTGGAAACTCAAACTGAAAAACTGTGGTCACTCGATGACATGGAAATAACCGGAGGTGAACCGGATATTGTTGGTTATGATAAAAAGACAGGCGAATACATTTTTTATGATTGTTCGGCGGAAAGTCCTAAAGACCGCAGAAGTCTTTGTTACGACCGTGAGGCTCTTGAGTCAAGGAAAGAACACAAACCGAAAAATAATGCAATGGATATGGCAGCAGGGATGGGCATTGAGCTTCTGACAGAAGAACAATACCGGGAGTTGCAGAAACTTGGAGAGTTCGATACAAAAACGTCGAGCTGGGTGAAAACACCTGATGGAATCAGAAGACTCGGCGGCGCCGTCTTTTGTGATCGCCGCTACGACCATGTCTTCCTGTATCACAATGGTGCGGAATCTTACTATGCCGCCCGGGGGTTCCGTGGCTCGCTACGGGTCTGAATTTTGCACAGACAGCTAAACCTGCCTGCCGGCCTTGCTCCGCTGAAGCTATGCGAAGGCGAGCAGGCAGGTTTGAATTTGAGAACGGATTACCTGAGAAAGAATTTGCCGAAAGAATTGGAAGGTATGACGAATGAATAACCAAAGCCCAGACGTTGTGCGTCATGCTTTAGCGACTCCGCTAATTCACTTCTTCAATGAAGTTATATCCCCATACTGAAATGTAAAATTCTTCATTTGCAGATTAATTTGATTACCTTGTTTAATTCAAAACTTTAACTATGAATCTTTTTCAACAACCCCGCCGAAAATTTCTACAGACAGGAGTGGCAGGATTTTGTACTGCACTTTTTGCCAGCTTACCCAAAATCAGTTTTGCTAAATCCTATTCCGGTAATGATAAAGGAATTGTAGTGCGTGAAGATGAAGGAATACATATTCTGACTGGCAGGCGTAAAGTGCCGGTAACTATAAAAATTTCCAAAACAAAGCATGGCGTAGATGGTATTTCATTCTGTGTTGAAGACCAGAGCCCCGGGCGAAAGATGCGTATTCATAAACATCTGAATAATGATGAACTTATTTTTATTCACAAGGGGGAAGGCACACTTACTTTGGATGAACAGTCTATTGAAGTAAAAACCGGTGATGTTGTATTTGTTCCAAGGGACACATGGCATGGGTTAGACAATACCGGCAAAGAAAATTTGCTAATGATTTTTCAGTATTCACCTGCTGGGTTTGAAGAGTATTTTATTGAAAATGGCACATTAGCAGGAATGCCCTCCAAAGAAAAAACTGAGGAAGAATATGCAATTACCGAAAAAAAATATGGAATGGTTTATAAAGAACCCAATGCCGGTAAATAGCACGAATGCACAATATGAGGTTTTGCCGCAAAGCTGACTGACAAATATTTACTCATCTTCTTAACGCTATCGCTCAGCAGAAGGCCCTGATGTACGCAAAATATGACAAGATTCAGCTTCATATCTGTAGCCCTTCTGATCTCACTTTATTCGACTGGACAAACCAAAAAGCAACGGGTTGTTGTTGACAACGATAAGAAGTTTCTATATTCCGACACTGCGGGAGTGACACAGTCCTATATAGCTTATTTTGGCGACAGGTTTCCTGTTCCAAACCTTACTACCATTGACGGCAAGTCCATCAACCAGGCAGACCTTAAAGGCAAGACAGTAATTTACAATTTTTGGTTTGTATCATGCCGCCCATGCGTCGCAGAAATTCCTGCATTGAACAGACTTGTCAAAAAATACAAGTCCGACACGACTTTATTATTTGTAGCCATAACTTTTGACAAGGAAGACCATATTAAGGATTTTTTACAAAAGCGTGAATTTACTTTTCAAATTGCCAGCTTACCGCAAACCGAAATTGATACAATAAAAAAGATCTCATTTTATCCTTTCACTGCAATTGTAACAAAGGAAGAAAAGTTGTCATTTGCATTGTTTAGCCGACCCATTGGCAAAGATCCGGAAGAGGAATTTTTTAACTTGCTTGATAAACAGATTGAAAAAGCCCTATTTCAATGAAACCAATTCATTTTCTATGTTTCTTACCTTGCAACAATAAAATAAGATCCCATGAATCTAAAAACCTAATAACAGAAGGAGCTTTTTTAGCAACACTAACTTTTGCAACTCTAAACCATAAAGAGGGTCATCCCTATCTTCCTGTTGACCCGCAACCACCCATACAAAACTCCGGTACAGGCCACAGTTCGTATAATATTTCAGTTATGCAAACTCACACAGGTCCGACTATGGCAAGCTCTGCAATACTTGTGACTAAGTAGGATTGGACAAGAATTCAATAGTGGCAATTTTAAATAACTCCATCCCCGACGAGTTTCCTCAGGCAGTTTCTTCGGATTTAAAAATAATTCCTGGAGATTGCTTCGCCCTGCTAACGCAGGCTTCGCAAGTCATCAAACACCCACACGCCTCTTCCATAAGTGGCGATAACTAATTTCTTATCCCGCGGATGTATGAACATATCATTGACTGAAACAGATGCCGGGAGATTTCCATTGATGGCGATCCATGATTTTCCGCGGTTCCAACTCACATAAGCCCCCATATCGGTACCACAATAAAGAACATGAGAGCTATCGGGGTCTTCTATGATCACATTAACCGGTGATGGCGGCAGGTTGGAAGAAATTAATTTCCAGATCTCGCCTTTATTCTCCGACATGTACAAATAGGGTGTATTATTATCTTGCCTCCTGTCGTTCAGCGCCACATATACATATGGCGAACCCAATTTGGATGAAGTGAAAATTTTTGCCACATGCTTATTCAATGGTAGTCCCTTTGTGATCTCTTTCCAGTTGGCGCCATCATCCATCGTCAGCCATACCCTCCCATCATCTGTACCGGCATATAAGGATCCGGGTTCATCGCCTTCTGCGATCGCCGAAATAGCCTGGTGATAGATGAGATAAGGATATACTCCCATTTTTGATTGATCATTATTCGAAAGATCGGGGCTGATCATCTTCCAGGTCTCCCCGCCATCTTCTGATTTATATAAATGCTGAAGACCATGATAAATTACTTTGTTATTGAACTTCGACATCAATGTTCCGGCCAGCCATTCACCCCTTAAACTATCAATACGGCCCACATCAAACATCTTGATATGGTTGCTCTGCAGGCTGTCGGGTTTGCTCATATCACTTTTCATCAGTCGCCCGTAATACGTGCTGGAAAAAACAATGTTATGCTCCTTCGGGTCCACCTGTATCTGCGTGCCTTCACCGCCCGGCGCCATTATCCAATGCCGTATTGTTTTATCCTGGGGAACGCCGAAAGTATAATTCGAACTGCCACTCATGGTGCCTTCATCCTGCACAGCGCCAAAAACATTGAATGGCGTTTCCATGTCATAGGTGACCGTGTAAAACTGGGTAGTGGGAATTTTATCAAAAAAGTTTTTCCATCTTCCCCCTCCATCATAAGAAGTACTCACTCCGCCATCATTTCCAAGTATGACCCTTCCCGGGTCTTCATCATCAAACCATAATGCATGATTATCGCCATGGATCCAGTCACTGCTTTTATCCGTGGGGTTCCATTGCTTCCATGTTTTTCCTCCATCAATAGATCTGGCCCTTGAAGTCCCCAATACATAAACTTCATTTTCATTTTTGGGGTTCACCCTGATCTGCCCGAAAACCCATCCGTATGTTCCGGATAAGCGGAAGAAATCATGTATCTCCGATTGTTTTATCCATGTCCCGCCTTTATCATTACTCCTGTAAATAGCAGCACCGATCACCACTTTCTGCACTTTTCTTTCATAACTGTCAAACTCATCAGGCTTCGGGTCTCTTTTTTTATTGTGATCATCCACAAAGGCATACAATACATTTGAGTTAGATTTTGAAACGGCGATACCAATACGTCCTGTCAGCTTTGTATCCGGCAATCCTTTATTAATAATCTTCCATGTTTTTCCGCCATCTGTTGTTTTGTAAATATTATCACCATCTTCGGGAACAGGATCACTCCATCTCCTTCTTACCCGGTTCCACATGGAAGCATATAAGGTTTTGGGATCAGACGGATCCATCAGCAGGTCAATGCAACCTGTCTTTTCATCTTTAAACAAGATCTTCTTCCAGGTTTTTCCTCCGTCTGTCGTTTGATAAACACCGCGGTCAATATTATAAGTCCATTCATTACCGCCGGCAGCCACATAAACAATGTTTGGGTTTTTAGGATGAATGACCACCCTTGCGATCGTCCCTGTATTTTCCAAACCAATAGGTGTAAACGATTTTCCGCCGTTAACGGATTTATATATCCCGGTCCCAGGTAAAGAAGCACGGAAAATATTTGCTTCCCCGGTTCCGAGGTAAATGATATCGGGATTGGAAGGCGCCAGCGCAAAACTGCCGATGGACTGTGTGGCCTGCTTATCAAATAATGGCATCCATGTTTTACCGGCATCTTCCGTTTTCCAGAATCCCCCGGTAGCAAAGGCTGCATACATAATATTGGGATTGGCTGTGATTCCCGCTACTTCTGTGCTGCGGCCGCTGCGGTTATCCGGGCCGATCAGGCGCCATTCCAGATTTTTGAAAGGGGATTGCTGCAACATTTGTTTTTGTTTGGCAAAGGCTGCCAGTTTTTGTGCTCCGGTAGTCGGAGTACTGTTTTGAGCAAAAACAGTTACAGGAAAAACAAGCAGGAAAATAAATTTTTTCATGAATTTTAATTTATCAGGCTGAGATCAATTTATAAGATTCTTTTATCCAGTTTACCAGTTGTTTGTTGATGTCTTCCGGCCGGTCAACGGGAACAAGATGAACCACCCGGTGCTTTGATGTCTGCAAATATTTTGAAACCGGCGGCACATTTTCCAGGTGATCAAGGAAAAATTCCACATGCAACTGATCTTTCTTTACTTTAATACCCAGGAAAGTACTTTTGGTTTTAAAGAAGATCACATCAGGTGGCACAGCCTCTTCCCTGTATTCCCCCATTTTCTTTACTTCCTTTACAATTTTATCATATAGTTTATTTAATCCGGCCGGTCTTTTCTCAAACAAAGCTTCTATGGAAATCAGTTTGCAGCCATGAATCTGATCTCTTCTCTTAAAGCTTCTTCCGCATTTGGGGCAGGTCCACATAAGAAGTAAAAATTCAAAAGTATAAATTCAAAAAAAAGAACTAAAGTACAGAAACTCCTTTTATTTTTGACTTTTGATTTTTGACTTTTTAACTCCTGGTCAAAAGATTATTAACTGTACGATAAATCCCCAATGGATTTTCATTCTTCAGTTCATCCGGCAATAATTCATTGCTCCAGTTCTGAAGGGCAATCGGCCTGGCAAAACGTTTGATGCCATCAGCGCCAACAGAAGTAAACCTTGAATCCGTTGTTGCAGGGAAAGGCCCGCCATGCTGCATACTCAGGCAAACCTCCACTCCGGTTGGCACCCCATTCAAAATAAAACGACCACATATATTTTTAACTGCTTCAATCAATTCATCATTGTTTTTGATATCATTTTCTGTTGCCATTAATGTCGTTGTAAGCTGTCCTTCAAGATTTCTTGCTACCCGGGTCATTTCATTCATGTCTTTGCAACGGATAACAATTGAATAAGGCCCAAACACTTCCTGGTGGAGAACAGGATTATTGATGAAGGCCTGGCCGCTTGCTGTGGCGATGGTTGGGAGCCCCTCATTTTCTTTTACCACGGTTTCTGATTCAGCCACCAAATGAACATCTTCCTGCAATAAAGCATTTCCTTTCTTCTCTTTGTATGCTTTCACAATTCCGGTATGAAGCATCGGGCCCGGAGTAATTTGCTGAATGGCTTTTCCCAGATCATGGATAAATGTTTGCAATCCTTCACTTTCAATCCCGATGATCAACCCGGGCTTCGTGCAAAACTGGCCAACACCTAATGTAACAGAGCCGGCATACATTTTTGCAATATCTGCGGCAGATGATGTTAATTTCTCCGGCATTAAGAAAACAGGGTTCACACTCCCCATCTCAGCAAAAACTGGGATGGGTTCTTTGCGCTGGTTGGCCCAATCGAATAATTGTTTGCCGCCGGGATAAGAACCGGTGAAGCCAACCGCTTTTGCATGCGGATGCATCACTAATGCCTTGCCCACTTCAAATGAAGCGCCATGCACATGAGCAAAAATTCCTTCCGGCATTTTACAGGTATCGGCTGCTCTTAAAATTGCTTCAGCCACTGTTTGTGAAGTTTGAGGATGCGCAGGATGTGCTTTTACAATAACAGGGCAACCGGCAGCAAAGGCGCAGGCCGTGTCACCACCAGCCGTTGAATATGCAAAAGGGAAATTAGAAGCACCGAATACAACAACAGGCCCGAGTGGCACCAGCATTTTTCTTATATCCGGTTTGGGGGGATTCTTATCAGGAACAGCCGTATCTATTCTTGCCTCGAGCCAGGTTCCCTCCTGACAGGCAGCAGCATATTGATTTAATTGAAAAATCGTTCTGCCTCTTTCGTTTCTTAATCTTGCTTCAGGAAGATTGGTTTCTCTCATGGCAGTTTGTATCAAATCATCCCCACAGGATTCCAATTCAATAGCAATGGCCCGCATGAAATCAGCCCGCCGTTTCAATGACAATTTCCGATAAGTATGAAAAGCTTTCCATGCTTCCTGCATTACTTTATCTACTTCTTCTTTAGTAGCATCTTTGAACATAAGCTCTTTTACTTTTTCAGGGCTAAAGCCCTTCCGGTTATTCTAGATTAACCACGGCCTTAAGGCCGTGGTTAATAAACGATGTATTGATCGGGCTTTAGCCCTGAATACAATTCTCAAACATATTTTTCTATTTCATGACGTCTGGCAATACCATCATTAATGATCTTCAAAATCCTTTCCCTCTCCTCTCCTTCCAGCACCAACCTTGGCGCTCTTACGTATTCACTGCCCAAACCCGTTTGCGCCGCTGCCAGTTTTATATACTGCACCAGTTTGGGATGAATATCCAGTTCCTGTAAAGGCATAAACCAGCGATAGATCTTTGTCGCTTCCTCAATTCTTCCTGCTTTCACTAATTTATAAATAGCAACCGTTTCTTTCGGAAAAGCACAAACCAGTCCCGCCACCCATCCATCTGCACCCAGCAGCAATTCTTCCATGGCAATAGTATCCACACCGCAGAGAATCTGGTAGCGGTTGCCAAAACGGTTCCTCATTCTTGTTACATTGCTCACATCTCTTGTTGACTCTTTTACCGCCGTGATATTTTTACAGACCTGCAGTTCATCAAACATATCAAGTGTTATTTCTATTTTATAATCCACCGGGTTATTGTAGAGCATAATGGGCAGGTCAGTAGCCCCGGCAATGGTTTTAAAAAATGTCACCGTTTCCCTTTCGTCGCTTTTATACCGCATCGGTGGCAGCAGCATCAACCCCTGTACACCCCATGATTCAGCAAAAAGCACCTGCTTCAATGCTTCGCTGGTACTACCTTCGGCAATGTTCATTACAATAGGAATCTTCCCTCCCAATACCTTAATTCCCGAATTAACCAATTCACCTTTTTCCGCAGTGGTTAATGTGCTGGCCTCGCCAAGAGAACCGCCCAATACAATTCCATCCACGCCTGCTTCCCGCTGCGCTGTAAGGCTTTTTTCAAAAAGCGGCAGGTCCAATTCATCTTTTGCCGTAAACGCTGTGATCAGTGCGGGGAAAATTCCTTTCCATTCAAATGACATATACCGGGTTTGAACGAACTAATTTACACAATACTTCATGAATCCGATCGCCTTATTTCAGGCCGCTCGTCAACTGCTATTTACCACAGGTGTAAAGCCATTTCATAGTTACAAAAATTGAGTTCATCTTGTATCCTGGAGCATTTTAGTTTTTTTACCTGATTAAAGTAACATTAACAGCTGTTTCCTGACAATTCACTGAGATTTACGTTTTCTTTATACCCTCATAATCATCCAAACCAACTTGAAA
>JBGPKR010000034.1:0-26925 GCA_041486045.1 Chitinophagaceae bacterium
AGTTTTCAAAAATAAAATATGCGGATCAGTTGTGCTGATTTTCCCGCAATACTGCGGGTCAAGTGCAACTCAGCACCAGCCTCAACGAGGCTGTGTAAGTGTCAGGACTAAAGTCCTTCATCACTGAATTCCTTAACCCCGGCCTTAAGACCGGGGTTATTCACCGCAGCATCTTCATGGGCTTTAGCCCTGAACCCCGGCTGTCCGAAGTTTTCAAAAATAAAAAATGCGGAACAGTTGTGCTGAGTTTCCCGCAATACTGCGGGACAAGTGCAACTCAGCACCAGCCTCAACGAGGCTGTGTAAGTGTCAGGACTAAAGTCCTTCATCACTGAATTCCTTAACCCCGGCCTTAAGGCCGGGGTTATCCGGCGCAGCATCTCCCCGGGCTTTAGCCCTGAACTCTAAATGATCAAACAGGCAGATCTCCATTTTTCTTAATTTTATTTCATGGCAACTAAAAGCAAAGCAATCGAATTTATAAAATATCACATTGACGGAACCCTTTGGGCAAAGGGACAAACTATTAATGAAACTCCCGATGGCTCTTGGGAATGGTTTCGCAAGGACGGGACGAAATTACGTTCCGGCTATTTCAACAAGGGAAAGCAGGTGGGAGAATGGACAACCTATAACCAGGAAGGCAAGGTTTATAAAGTGACTAAAATGAAGGAATGATTCCTGCTTCCCAGCCCGGTCTTCGCATCAGGGTAATATAAAATTATTGCTCTGTTATTTTGACGTCACTGCAAAAAGTGAATCAGCCTTTTCCAAACCCTGTTGTTTTTTTACAAATGATGTCACCGCCCTGATATGACTTTCCGTTTCTGCCTTTGTCATTGTTGCAAGACCTCCATGTCCTTCAAAATAATAATGGATGGCAATGAATTTCCTGACATGCTTTTTTGTTTCTTCCGGGAGAAAATTTTGTAAGACCCAGTAATTGCGGCTGCCGGATCTTTTAATAGCTTTTGATACGCCACTGGGTCCGCAATTATAAGCGGCGATCACGAGCAACCAGTCACTATATTTGGCATATAGATCGGTCAGCAGTCCGGCGGCTGCCTGGGTGCTTTTATAGTAGTCAAGACGTTCATCATTTTTCCTCGGAATTTTAAGACCATATTGTTTCGCTGCCTTCGGCATAAAAGCCCATGGACCTACAGCGCCTGACCATGACTTGGCATTGTACTTCAGACCGGATTCAATAAAAGCGAGGTATTTTAATTCAACCGGCATTTCGTATTGTTCGAATACCGAATCAATGATGGTAAAATAAGGATGGATTCTATCTCTGATCTTATCCAGGAAAAAACCATTTTTTTTGATATAGCTCTTTACAAATGCAGCCACATTCTTATTGAGCTGTATCCTTGGCGCATTGACGAGTTCATCCTTTGTCGTAAAAGGAATGCAGGTGCACAAACCACTGGAATCGAATTGATGCATTCCTGTCTTGTGTACAACAGGCAAGGCCCTGCCGGGTTTGTTATAGATCGAACGGCTGCCGGAACTCACTGCAATAAATATAAAGCTGCTTATTATAAAACAGACTTTATAAAGTTTTCTTTTCAACATCGTTTTAATTTATAAAATAAAACAACGCCGACCCTGAGGGTTTGGATTTTTACGGAAGAAGATTCAACACAGGAATATTGGAAGAAAGATACAGCAACTGTTCCGGGGTACAGACGGGTACAGGTTTTTCAAAATAACGGAACGCTGTAATAATTATTTGCAAAGAACAACACAAAGATAGCCTGCTGATTCACCGCAATGAAGTGTTTCCTGCAATGGTTATCCACTGACAAGTTAACTAACTGAGCGTCATTCATGGTTTTTTACGATGCTGAAAAATCGTCATTGTATATATACGATGCAACGTAGATTTACAGGCGTTTTAACTTTTTAAGAATAGCAGGGATCATTTTATATCATTGTTTATAATTTCTTCCACCAGGTATATTGTATAATTATTTACCAATAAAAAAACCCCGGTAATTAACCGGGGTCTCCAATAAGCGTTAAACACTTATTTACATCTTCACACAGTTCGACTTGCTGCAACAACCATTCTGCTGACACTCAGGTGGGCAGATTTGTTGTGTACGCTGCTTGCTGCGCTTTTGTTTTTTTGGCTTATTGCCATTGGCAAAGGCGCCTGTTGCTAATGAACAGACCAATGCCAGCATTAGTATTTTTTTCATAATGTTATTTTATAATGAATGAATTAAATTATCTATGAAAAAAGAGAATAGCCATTGGGTGGTTTCCAGACGGGTGGGATATAAGCGGCGATATTGGCGCTGCTTATCAGTGCGTATTTTTTTGTAAAGAAGGAATATTTTAAGGTCAATTCATACTGCGGCTGAAAAGTAAAAGCAGTGCAGGCGGGACAGAAAGTACAGGCAGGGTTGTCCTTACACTTACCGGTGGGTTTTTTACAAGCATCCTTTTTGCCAGTACATTTCGTTGGTTTCATCCCGCACTTTGTTTTAGCGCAGGATGTTTGCATACAGGATGTTTTAACGGGATAAGTTTTCTTACAGGTATTGATCATCTGCATGGGAAAACTTGCTGTCTCAGTAAGAAACATCGCAAAAGAAAAAACTAATATAACTGCCCGTGCTTTCATTCAGTTACCTAAATATAAAAAATAAACGAAAGGAAGGTCTTAAATACACTGCTATTGTGATGAACGGCAGTAAATGGTAAAAAACATATGATTCAGGCGGCCATTTTGTAATTTTACCTATCACAAATACAACCCATCATGAAAAAATCACTCAGCCTTTCCATAGCCATCCTCAGCTTATTATTTGTTCAGGCACAAAACTGCCCGGTAATAAAGGTTGAATCTCCTTCCTATGAAGTGGCGGCGGGTGACACACTTGTATTCATTGCCGTAATAAAAGACGCTCCTTCAAATGTCACTTTTAACTGGGCCATCAGCGCCGGAACGATCATCTCCGGGCAAGGCACATCAGTGATCAGGATTGAAACAAAAGATCTTGCCGGCATGTATGTAACAGCAACGGTTCAACTCGGTGGCCTTCCCCGCGATTGTGTTTCCACAGCTTCTTCTTCAGTTGAGATCATCCCACCGGCACAATTGGTTATTTCAGGAACTTTTACAAATGGCCAGGAACTGAAAAATGCCGTTCAGAAATTTATTGCTGAAACCCAGATAACTGATCCTGCCAATGCAGGCACCGGGTTTATCTATTTATATAAAAGCGCCACTACTACTGAGTCGGCATTAAAGATATTCAAAGCCGCTATCGTAAGCGCCTTCGAATATAACAAGGTCCTTCCTTATCAATACAAAATTGCTGATGGAGGCAAAAGGAAATTGCAATTTTATGAAATGTATCTGATGCAACCGCGGGAAAAGGAACCGAAACCTTCCAATTAACTTATGTTTCTCTAACGGTATACTATAATAAAGCTGCACCTGTCATTGCAGGTGCAGCTTTCAGTGTTGCTTATAAACGGGGTTAGCCTATTTCAGTTCACTTACAAGTATTTCTTCTCTGTAATGATACTGGCGGTTAATTCTATACACTACAGATTTATTGGATTTTCTGCAAAGGACCTCAAACAGCAGTGTATCATCTCCAAGCTCTTCCGTATCAAACAGGAATTTTTTAGAAAAACTTTCGGCTTTTATATTTTCCCTGTAAATAGAATTACCAGTTTCATCCCTGATAATAAGAGTATAGTCGTCATGTTGGCTGTTGGCTGAAATTTTCAGTTGAAAAATTGCCTGGTTGTTGATGCTGCCGATGAATTTTAATTCTACCGGCAGATCTTTACTGTTATTGGCCAGCGCTGCAGGGATAGCTGCGGCAATGAATACAGTAAAAAATGCGATAGCGATGAGACGACTGTTACTGAAGATCTTTTTCATAATTTAAATTTTAAAGGTTAATAATCTGGTTCCACAAAAAATTGATGGCTTACAATCGGGGGGCAGGCAGAAAGTCGGGGAATTGCAGTTATTGGTTACTGCTGTCTTTGTTTCCCGGAAAAAAGCAAACTGGTATTGCTTTGATGAAGTAAAAGTAGAGAGGGGGAAATACAGTTCCAAACCGTGTTTTGCTGCTGATCATTACCTCCAACTGATTAATCAGTTGTTTAAACCATTAATAACCAGTGTTCTTATTTCAGAACAGTTAATGATAGCCAAGGAACAATTCTTACATGAAACAGCTTGGGAAATAGGGATATCGGGCTGATGCTGCAATAGCGAATAAAGTATCCCGAAAGCTTTCGGGATGTGACACAAGAGCAGCAGATAATAGGACTCCGATTGCTATCGGGATCAGCTAAATAATCACTATTTTCTTGCCCTAACTGACTGATTTTCAGAATGGGACTTTCGTGTTAGGAAATTACTGATAACTGGATTTGGCAGGGTGCAGAAAAATATTATCTTCATCCGGTTCGGGGTTGTGCCGGATTGGCATAAATGCCTTTCCCTCAACCAAATGGCCGGAAATTTGTAATAGCTGTACTGACCCTGAAGGAGGAAAGGAATTAAATTAAAAAAGGAGATATAAAATGGCTTTTAAGAAAGACGATGTAATTATTATTGAACCCAAAGAAATGTTTGTGGGCAAAAAAGACGCCCCGGTTACGTTAATGGAGTTTGGCGAATACGAAAGTGAAGAATGCGCCAAGGTCAATGAGGTTGTAAAACAATTGCTGGAAGAATATGAAGGAAAGATAAGGTTTCAGTTCCGGCATTTTCCACTGACAATGATACACCAGCGTAGTTTGAAAGCAAGTGAATCGGCAGTGGCTGCGGGACAGGAAGGTAAGTTTTGGGAAATGCACAATGTGCTTTTTGCCAATCGCCGCAACCTGGGTACAACCAGTCTGAAACTGCATTCAAAGGAAGCGGGTGTAAAGAATAAGAAATTCCTGGATGAATTAGTGAATGGTGTTTATGGCTGGCAGGTGCAGGATGATCTGAAAGAAGGTATTAACCGCGGCGTAAAAGACTTACCGGCATTTTTCATCAATGATGTTCCCTTTGCCGGGAAGCCTACATTTGCCAATCTCAGTTCGGCCATTGATGCTGCCCTTAAAAAAAGCAAGAGAAAAACCACAGCAAAACAAAGAGCCTGATCAATTTTTTAATGATATATTGAGAAACAAAAAAGCCCTGACGAGTGATCTGTCAGGGCTTTTAGATTTTTGCGATGGAAATTACCAGCGGTTGTTATTGTCAGAAAAAGAAGGCTTCCTGGCCGGTCTTTCTTCTTTTGGCCTGGCAACGTTCACTTTAATGGAACGGCCATCCACGGTAGCGCCATCCAGTTCAGCAATAGCTTTCTGGGCAGCTGCATCATCAGTCATTTCCACAAAACCAAAGCCTTTGCTGCGGTTTGTGTATTTGTCCATAATAACTTTGGCAGAAGTAACTTCTCCGTACTCTGCAAAATAACCTCTTAAGTCTTCATCCTGTACGGCGAAGCTTAAATTTGAAACATAAATGTTCATGTAAAAAAATTTACTTTTAAAAATACTTGAGAAAAACGCAACGTAAAGAAGACTAACTATTAGCAGGAATGCGTAGCAGAAAAAATCGTTCACTTACAAAATGCCGTATCGCTCAAATTAACGGGTCAAAGATAAGCTTAATAACCGGGAAACCCATTTTTATTTTAAATTCATTCAGGATTAATTATACTGAAAGGTTTGCCAGCTATTATTTTTAAACAGGAAAGACAATGAAAAACTACGATGCTATCGTTATTGGTGTGGGCTCTATGGGTTCTGCTGCCTGTTACTGGCTCGCTAAAAGAGGATATAAAGTGCTCGGGCTTGAGCAATTTGACATTCCGCATGAACAGGGCTCTCATGCAGGACAAAGCCGCATCATCCGCCAGGCCTATTTTGAACATCCCGGTTATGTGCCCCTCTTGCAAAGGGCTTATTACAACTGGCAACAACTGGAAAAGCAAACCGGAACGCCCGTTTATTTTAAAACCGGTTTGTTGTATCATGGCCCGGCCGGTCATGCAATGATGAAAGGAGTGAGAGAGGCAGCTTCATTATATGATATAGAGCTGAACAATCTGACCGGGCAGCAGACAGTACCCTGGTATTCTCAATTCCATATTCTCCCGGCTTTTGAAAGCATTTATGAACCTGCTGCAGGATTTATACGACCTGAAAAGGCTGTTGCAATTTATAAGGATGAAGCAATAAAAAACGCTGCAGATATTCATACAAGAGAACCGGTAATGGAATGGACAAAAGAAAATGCCAGAATAAAAGTTATTACTGGTAAGAGTATTTATTATTCTAAAAAACTCATCATCGCTGCCGGTGCATGGGCAGGCAGGATGATCCCGGGGTTGAATACATCTTTAAAAATAACAAGACAGGTTATTGTTTGGGTGAAACCGGCTGATGAAAAAATGTTCGCCCCGGACCGATTCCCCTGCTGGATAATTGCAGATGATAAAAGAGAAGGAGTGCTGTATGGGTTCCCTTATCTGGCAAAAGAAAAATTCGGGGAACCGGATGGGATGAAGTTTGCCTGGCACTATGCCGGTAATGAAACAAACCCGGATCATGTGAATAGAAATATTTCCCGGGACGAAACAAATGATCTGATCCGGCAGGTAGCAGAATATATCCCGGCTGTTGGCAATTCGGAATTGCTGGCTGCAAAAACCTGTTTATATGCAAACTCTGCCGATGAAAATTTTATTATTGATCATTTGCCCGGTTATGAGGGGGATGTAACGATTGCCTGCGGTTTCAGCGGGCATGGGTTTAAATTTGTTTCTGTCATAGGTGAGATTCTGGCCGACCTTGCCATGAATGGAAAAACAAGTTTGCCTGTTGACTTTCTTAGTTTAAAACGGTTTCAACACGGTTAGTTTGTCTTTTCCGGCGACTCTACATTCAACATATCATTATTCTCCTCTTTCTTCCGGATGCCGAAACTGTAACGGAAGTTGATACCAAACCGTCTCGTATCTCCCTGGCGGAAACCGCTGGCATTCACCGAGCCCTGGTTGATGGTGAAATTATTTTTATTGGTGGCGAAAATATCATTCATGCTTAGTGTGACCGTCAGTTTTTCTTTAAAGAACTTCCGGTTGATATTGCTGTTCAGTGAACCAAATGTAGAAAGCTCATAGAATTGCTGTTGTCCTTTGAGCCGGATAAAACCGTTGAGAGTAAGCATGGACCTTTTATCCAGCTTCAGCGTATGAAAGGTGAAGAAGGTCCAGGTACCTTTTTTATAGGATAAAGGTTTGTTTTCATACAATCCCTGGTAAAAATTATGATTATACTGGGCGCCGATCACAAAAAAATATTTTCCGCCGGGAGGTATGGCACCGAGACCCCGCAGGTACCACTCTTTATTTTTTCCAAGATTATCATAAGTTCTGTAGGCCTGGCTCCGGCTGGTATCCGACTGGTAAATGACATTGGTGAAAATATCCCTGGTATCATTTACACCAACAGCCAGTAAAGGTGTTTCATTCACACTAATATTGAACTCATAATTTTTGGTGAACTGCGGACGAAGCGAAGTGTTACCTGTTTCCGTCAGGAATTCATCCACATAACGGCGAAAAGGATTTAATTGAGAATAGGATGGGCGCAGGATACTGCGACGGTAAACCAGGTAGGCCCTGAGTTCGAAGCCAGCGATGCTGATCAGTTTTTTACTCAGGTACACATAAGGAAAAAGATCCGTTCGGTGAATGGAAAAGGAAGTATCACCCGGAACGGTCTGTATTCCATTCATATTGGTATTCTCCAGCCTTGTTCCGAATTTGGCAATGAGATCCTTCCCGATTGTTTTGGAGCCCTGGATATAAAATGAATTGATGTTCTGGTTATGCCGGAAGGTGTTGGTACGACTGCCGTCCTTGGTCCGGACGCCATTCGATTCTTTGAAATAATTTGTTTCATTCCGGAAAAGCTGGATCGTCGATTGTACTCCCGTTTCCAGCGTGAATTTTTTCTTCATCTTCAGTTTCAGGTCAGACCGGGCCGTGATATAATCCCGGCTGCTCCTGGTGCTGCCATCTCCTTTTGTTTCGGGTAATGCCGGTACATAATAGCCGGTGGAGAAATCCTGGTCCGAATTATAAATGGAATGTGTGTAATACGTATCGTTCTTCCAATCCGATCCCAGCGTATCGATCTTGTATTTTGTTTCAAAACCACTCCCCAGTGAAAGATTGAATCCATCATTCTCTACACGATTGAGACTTTTACTCAGGACCTGGTTGCTGCTGAGTTTAAGAATGCTGTTCTTATTCTCAGAACGGTTGGTATATTTATTATAATTCAAGTCACCATCGTACGTAAGCTCCCATTTCTTTCCTAGTTCCCATGTCATCCCGAGCGCCGTGTAGACACTGTTGGTCGGGTATTTTGTATAAGCATCCTGGCTGAGCATGGAATCAACAGCAAAGAGACGGTCGGTCCTGATCTGTTCATAAGTATTTCTTTTGCCCAGGTTAAAATTGATATAGGATGTTTTTTTGCCGGTATTATTGTTCAGGCTGAACCCGATGAACTGGTTACCATAAGTGCCCTGCTGCATCCCGGTATTCACACTTCCTGTCATGCCAAGCTTCACTCCTTTTTTCAACACCACATTTACGATACCACCACTGCCGGAAGCATCTTCCCGGGCGGAAGGTGTTTTCACTATTTCAATTTTTGCAATCGCGCCGGGCGGCAAGTTCTTCAGCATGATGGCCATGTCGGCAGCGCTCATTTTCAGATCACGGCCATTGATCTGTACAGTAGCGGGGGTAAGACTATTAATATAAATATTCCCATCCTGGTCCACGAAGAGGCCGGGAGTTTTTTCAAGTATCTCATAACCGTTGGTAGAAGAAGCTGCGAGGCTTTCCGGATCCACGATGGTCTTGTCATCTTCCTGGTACATCAGCGGTTTTTTGGAGGTGACGACCACGCCCTGCATGGATTTGGGCAGCGGTTCTGTAATAAAGTTGAAAAAGTTTTGCCCGCCGGAAACAATGATACCTTTTTCTACCGGTTGATAATTGACAGCAGTGATGCTGACTGTATATTGTCCGTTCTTTTTAAGTTGAAAAACGGCTTTGCCGCTGCTGTCTGCTACTTTCCTGATCAATTGGGTACTGTCTGCCCGGTTTATAACAGCAATGGTAGCAAATGCAACCGGTTCTTTTTTGTGATTGATGACTTTGATAGTAACAGGAATATCCTCCCGCCCAGGCGGGACAAGTTGTGCCTTTACAATACCGGTTAGTAAAAGAAGGAGAGAGGCAAAGGATAATTTTCGGGGGATAAGGAGTAAAAATTTTTTCATGGAACGACGCCGTTAGTGAGAAAGACCAAAAATAACCAAATATGCGGCTATGAAAAGCCTGAATAATATAAACGGCTTTTTTTTGAAATCTTTTAACCTTTTGGGACCTGGTTGATCCCTTTTGATATTACAGATTGCTTCTTTTTCTCATGAGTATTTGCCGCTTCATCAATAGAGTGAGTGCTATGAATATCCATTTCTTTTTTCGCAAGGGCTGATAAAGCAACATAAAATTTTTTTATTGTTTCAAGTTCTTTGGCAGAAAGATCCTCCACATCGATCAGGCGGTTGCTGGCGGTAGAGCTGGCAGCAATAAGTTCATTTAGTTTCAGCTGTACGGCCGTGGTATCTTTATTCTGCGAATGCTGGATGACAAACACCATCAGGAAAGTAATGATGGTGGTGCCCGTATTGATCACCAGTTGCCAGGTATCTGAAAAATGAAATACAGGGCCGGTTGCAATCCATATCAATATGACCAATATGGCTATGATAAAGGCAAAAGAGGAGCCGGTGGCTTTGGTTATCCTTGCTGAAAATTTTTCAAAAAAGACTGAAAATTTATTTTTTGTTTTCATGACAATTGATTTAAAGTTGAACTGTTTGTAGATTTACTTATCTTTTTTTATTTATTTAAAGGTTGAAATTAAATCATTCTGTTGCGGCCGTGGTACAATTTGTTGTTACAATAAAGAAATTTGACAAACAAGGCGAAAAGACCGGGTGGACCTATATTGAAATACCGGCTGATATAGCGGAAAAGATAAAACCAGGCAACAAAAAATCATTCCGGGTGAAAGGGAAGCTGGATGATCTTAAAATATCCGGGATTGCTTTATTACCGATGGGTGGCGGGTCTTTTATTATGGCCCTTAATGCTGCCATGCGAAAAGGGATTCATAAGCGCCATGGCGCCATGATGAAAGTGCAGCTGGAAGAAGACAAGAACCCTTTTCAGTTCAATAAAGATTTTATGGATTGTCTTGCTGATGACCCAACGGCAAAAATTTTTTTTGAAACCCTGGCAGGTTCACACCAGCGATACTTCAGTAAATGGATCGATGATGCTAAAACGGAACCAACCCGTGTGAAAAGAATAACAATGGCTGTAAATGCCCTTGCAAAGAAATGGGGCTATCCGCAGATGCTAAAGGCTTCGTCAGGAAAACCTATTTAAACGGATTCGAATACTTCACATCCGTTGTAAAAGAAACATCCGTCAATGTTTTAAGGAATGCTACCAATGCAGCTTTATCCTGCGCAGATAAATTGGCCAATCGCGGCTGTCCGTTGGGCAATCTCAATTGCTGGGAAAGATTCGGATGATTTTTTACGCCACTGCTGTAATGTTCTACTACCTGTTCAAGAGTTGCAAAACGGCCATCATGCATATAAGGAGCGGTCAGTTCTACATTGCGCAGGGAGGTTACTTTAAATGTAGCATCAAAGGCAGTATTATTTTGCACCGCACCAAAGCCCCTGTCAATAGTAGTTAGATCTATGCCGTTATTTTTTTCGTTAGTAGCAGTAAAGGCTTCCGTTCCATGGCAGGGAGCACATCCTCCTATTGGGGAAAGAAAAATTTCTTTCCCTCTGTTTTCCTGGGGTGTAAAATTGGTAAATGGGGCATTAGGTGGTGGCCCGGGATTCGCCGGAAATGCTATTCTTCCTGCGTCATATTTTGACTTGTAGGATATAATTGATCGAATAAATTGAGAAACAGATCTTGCGATCCTGTCGCTGTTAACGATTGTGTCACCAAATGCTTTTTTAAAAAGAGGTGGATAGAAAGGAAGGTTCCGGAGTTTTGTTTCCAATGCGGGTAAGGTCATTCCCATTTCTACAGGGTCTTGTATGGGCATTAAGATCTGGTCTTCGAGTATTGGCGCCCGCTGGTCCCAGAAAAATCGTTCACTGAAATAATATTTTGCGTCCGTCAGCCCCATTGAATTCCTTCCGGTCAGTCCTCCATTGAAGCCGGAACTTTTTACTACCGGATCAGAAAAAGCAAAAGCCTGTTTATGGCAGGAGGCGCAGGCAATTGTATTATTAATGGAAAGGTTTTTATCATAAAAAAGCACACGACCGAGTGTAGCCCCATTATCGGTAATCGGGTTGGATGCCTGGGTATTATCCTGGTTCGCCATTTGCGGAGTAGTATAATATGCTGGCAAAGAAGGATTGGAATAATTAAAAGGCGTTGACGGCAAATTCAGCGCTGCAGCCACCGGGTCAACCGGGGTTGGACCGGGACTGGTATTATCGGAACTTTTATTACAGGCTATAAATACTAATAGAAAAGAAATCCCGGAGATAATGAGCATTTTGGATTTGTTAGCAAACATAGATGGTGGTTTTGTAAAGGTTTACCCCGATAGTTATCGGGGCTTCTGACCGGGTAAATATTTAAAAGTTTAAGATACTACGATTTATTTCATATTTCAAAAGCAATGGGCATCCGGTTTAATGACCAGCCGCTATTTGACGCATACGATTTAAAAACCCTTCTACGCATTAATTTCTTTTATTTGCAGGATGATCTCATCCATCAATGATTTCCAAAGGCCCTTTTTCATCGGCATTGCAGGCAGCGGGATGAGCGCCCTTGCGCAATATTTAAAAGGCATCGGCAAAAATGTCTCCGGCAGTGACCGTTTTTTTGCTGAAGACGGGTACAATGAAACAAAAGAAAAACTGGAGGCAGAAGGAATATCCTGTTTTGTCCAGAACAGCAGCGGCATTACTGCTGCTACTGACCTGGTGGTCGTTTCAACGGCCATAGAAGATACAGTGGAAGAAGTGCAGAAAGCAAAGCAACTTAATATTCCTCTTATTAAACGTTCAGAACTGCTGGCATTAATTGCAGCCAGCAAAAGAACGATCGCTATAGGTGGCACCAGTGGAAAAAGTACTACCAGCGCCATGTTGTTCGATATCCTGGAATATGCCGGTTTGGGGCCGGGCATCATCAGTGGCGCCGGGCTGATCAGTATTATTAAACATGGCAAAATTGGAAATGCTAAAGTTGGGAAAGGAGAGTGGCTGGTGATAGAAGCGGATGAAAGCGATGGTTCCATTATTCAATACAAACCGGAGCTTGGTTTATTGCTGAATGTAGATAAAGACCACCAGGAAATTGATGAATTGATGAATTTGTTCAGCACTTTTAAAAACAATTGTAAACTATTTGTGGTTAACCAGGCACATCCGCTGGCAAAAAAACTTTCCCAGAATGTGCAGCAGGATTTTTCTACTGACACGGGTATTTATGCCGGGTATACGGCTACGGATTTTCAGCAACAGGGGTTAGCAATTAGTTTTAGAATACAGGGCGTTGCTTTTGAGCTGAATCTTGTTGGAAAGCATAATATGGAAAATGCGTTGGCAGCTACTGCAATTGCCAATGACCTGGGGGTAGGATTGGAAACCTGTGCTGCTGCACTGAAAAATTATGAAGGTATCTATCGAAGGCACCAGGTATATGGAAATAAAAATGGCATTTGGCTGATCGACGACTATGCCCATAACCCCGTCAAATGCGCTGCTGCCATCGAAGCCTGCCAGCCGGTGGCCCCGAAACTAATTGCCTGGTTTCAGCCGCATGGATACAAGCCAACAAAATTTTTAAGAGAGGATTTTGTAAAAGAAATAGCCCGTGCATTAAGACCGGAAGATGAGATATGGATGAGTGAAATATTTTATGCCGGTGGCACTGCCACAAAAGATATTTCCGCCAATGACCTGGTGAATGATCTGAAAGCAATGGGTAAAGCGGCTTTTTTTGTGGAGAACAGGAATGATTTTTTAGCAAAAGTTCGTCCGCATCTTACGGGTAATTGTGTGCTGCTGCTGATGGGGGCCAGGGACCCATCGCTGGAGCAATTTGCTAAAAAGATTTGGGAAGACCTGTAGTTTCTTTATGAAGCAAATTCAACCGTATTTTCTTTTGCTACCGGTAAGAACATATACCAGCAAAGGGCCATCAGCAAACCGGGATGTGTGGTGTCTGAAAGGGTTTTATCCTTTGTAAACTTAACTGCAGGATCTCCTTCTTTCGTACTCAGGCCGCAGGTTACAAAAGGCCGGTCTTTTGATTCTTTGTACAGCACCAGTTCTGCCAGCGGGTTATTGTGAATAGTATAATAGAAACGTTCGTCATTTACATCTATGAAATTTTCTTTATTATCATGTCCAAGTTCACCTATTTTAATGCCGTATTCATTACGCAGAACAGTCTTATTTCTCCTGAAACCTTCCTTACGGATAAGGAAGACCCTTTTTTGTTTTTCGCATTCCACCCTTGCCGAATTGGAAAAGGGATTAAAAGCCAGGGAGAGAATTTTTTTATCATCTTTGTACAGATGATAGACTTCGTTATTTGAAGTGGAGGCGATTGTTTCCCATCTCATAAAAAAAGGTTTTTGTGGCGTGATTTACAGGGATAATTTACGAAGCTTTCCGCTGGTAACAGGTTAGTAACTAAAAATTAATATTAACTTCATATTGGAGCCTCTTAGGTGCATAATCTGTGGAAATCCGGGGATTAATCCACATTTTTGGCCTGGATGCTCAATTTAACTACCGATTTATGCTTACAGAAAGAGAAAAGAGATTCCTTGAACGGGCCATTGAATTATCCAGGCAAGGCATGAAAACCGGCCGGGGTGGCCCTTTTGGCTGCGTGGTGGCATTGGAAGACGAGATCGTGGGGGAGGGGTGCAATATGGTTACCTCGTCAAACGACCCGACAGCCCACGCCGAGGTGGTTGCCATCCGGAATGCCTGTGAAAAACTAGGCACATACCAACTGGCCGGGTGTGAGATTTATACAAGTTGCGAACCCTGCCCGATGTGCCTCGGGGCTATTTACTGGGCAAGACCCCAAAAAGTGGTTTATGCCAATACAAAGGAAGAAGCGGCGGCCATCGAGTTTGATGACGACTTTATTTATCATGAGATCTATTCTAAAATGTCTGAAAGAAAAATCCCTTTCATACATTTCCCTCATCCAATGGCCAAACAAATATTTGAAGAGTGGAAGAATTGGGAAGGCAAAATAAAGTATTGATTATTTATCCTGAAAAAGAGAAAGCCCCTTAATTAAAGGGCTTTCTGCACGGCTTTTCCACGGTTACTTTATCACCAATTTTATATTCTCCGCAAGGCCCTCAGCATTTATTTTAACCATATAAGTGCCGGGTGATAGCCTATGAGTTATAGTAATAAGATTACTGCTGTTAAATTGCTGTTGGAGATGCAACCTGCCGCTCATATCAAATAACTGAACAGTCACAGATCCTTTTATATTGCCGGTAATATTAATATTGAAAGCATTTCCGGATACCGGGTTAGGGAAAATATCCACTCCACCATACGGGTCAGTTATTTTTACTTGTTCAATTTTGGTATAACTGGTTCTGCCGTCAATATCAATTTGCTTCAAACGATAAAAAGATATCCCTTTGAACGGCTGATCATCATACAGGCTGTAATGTTCCAGTGAGTTGGTATTGTTTCTTGCAGGTACCGTAGCAATGCCGGTAAAATTGATCCCATCTCTTGAGCGTTGTACTTCAAAATGGCTATTATCCCTTTCATAAGTAGTAATCCAGGAAATTTTTACCTTTTTATTATTTTCAGCCTGTGCATCAAATTGAATAATATTTACCGGTAAAGGACTATTGGCAGGTGTGGTGAATGTCCATACAGGCCCGGTCGTTGTATTTACACCATCAGATATTTCTACATACCATTCGTACTCGGTGAATTGATCAAGGGATGGCCATAGAATGCAGGCATTTGAACCGGAAGCAACGGAAACAGTTCCTATCAGCGAGAAGGGTGCAGATAAATTTGCAGATAATGTAAATTCGCTGCTTGCTCCTGTTTGAAATGTACCTGTGTATGGGGAATATGTTTTTACTGCAATCTGATTAAGATTTGGGAGAAATTGCATAATTCTAAGCCAGCCATTTCCCCCATTGGTATATCCGCTCTGGTAATCGGCCATAACGGTATGAATCGTATTCCCGTTAAAAACATCAATTCTCCTGCCTTCGCCGTGTACATGACCTGCAAGCATAAGGATCAGGTTCGGATTATCTTTCAAATCATCATAGATTTTTTGCCCCGGCCCCTGGAAACTTGCAGGATTGCCGGTTGTTAACAGATTATGTGTTGAAAGAATTCCTTTTCTGTTACTGTAAGTTTTCAACAATGCATCTGCCCAATCCAATACAGATTGTAAAGGAGATGTTGTTCCATCTGGGAAATATTCAATACTGATATGTATGAAATCAATTCCACCGGCGCTGAATAATTCAAAATGATTATCATTATTGCTGCCATAATGGCCACCATAATAAGTTCTGCCCAGAAATCTTGATTCACCAAAGTACTGGTTGTAAAAAGTTGTAGTTCCGTTCGGGTCACCATTGCCTGTTGGACCCTGGTCATGATTACCAACGCAAATACCATAGGGAATACCATGCGTTATTGGAACATTCGGGGTTTCAATTTTTTTCATGGCAGTATCGGCCCGTTTCCATTCAATTTGGTTCGCATCTCCGTTTTGAACACAGTCGCCCAATTGTACCACAAAGACAACGTTACTATCCACTCTATGATCTGCTATCCATTGTGTCTGTGCTTTAAATATTCCATTGTGTCCGCCACCAGAACTATTTGCTCCTTGTGGTTCTTCAGTATAGAATTGTGTATCTGGTAATCCGATGATTGTGAATTTTGCACCGGGAGTAACTTTTTTTCTTCCATAAAAACGTATCGTCAAATTGCCTCCATTCGGGTCGCTTACTGTTGCACAAATAGTGGGGCTTGTAGATGGAGCACCTGCATTATTCGCAGGGGATGGATTAATAGGCTGATTGGGCGGCTGATCGTTAAAATTACCCGGCACCCAAACTGGCCCGGTACTACTACTCAATGTCCCATTTGCATTACCACTTACAGAATTATTTGCCATAAGTCCACAACCTTCATTAAGACCCCAGCGGCCAAGCAAGCCTGTTCCGCTTGTAAGTTCTGAAGTATAATTGGCAAGAATTTCTGCACCTGTTCTAGCCCTGTTCCAAATTCTTACCTCATCAATTTTTCCATTAAAAAAACCAGCGGCTTGTGGTGATATTGCAGGCGAAGCCATTGCAGTACCAATAGAGGCGTGTTGTATAGATATGTTTTCAGGAACAAGCCCATCAGTCATATTTAATGTTACTACGCTTACTCCATTTTTGTAAAGGGTCCACATACCATCTAGAATATTATATGTAACGGCTACATGTGTCCATACATTTCTTGTAATAGTAGCTGCCGCAACTTCAGCTCCCGCCGGAATAATGGGGTGATTTAAACCTGTATTTGAACCTAAAGCTTCCTCGAAATCTGCAACCAGCATATCAGAACTTGTAATTCCCAGGAAATAGTTCATATTTAAAGTGGAAGCATCACTTTCTGCCCTTCCTTTAGCAATAATTGGTATTGCCAGAGGTCTGCCTCCCGCCCCGTCTAAGCCCAGGGAACCTGTACTAGTTGTGACTCCATTTCCTTCAATCTTTATCCATCCTTCTAATGTAAAACCCGTAGAAGCTGGTGCAGTTGTATTTAAAGATGGGGCTGTTCCAAATGTTACATAATCACTGGTGCCATTAAAGTCTAATGACGAAAAAGGATCTATCTGGTTAAAGCCATTTTTCCATAATGGAGTATTAATGAGTAATCCTGTCGGACCGCCGACAATCGAGTTAGCTGCGGTTGTTCCTGTTCCTTCATTAAAACCCCAGCGACTTACTAAACCTGTTCCGCTGCTAAGCTGTGTATTGAAATTCGCAAGGATTTCAGCATCCGTTCTAACTACATTCCAGATCCTTGCTTCATCTATACGGCCATTAAAAAAACCAGATGCTGCACCTGTTGAATTGAAAGCGGAACCAATACAGACACTTACATTACTTAATGATTGAGGGATAATACCGGCAGCTATAGCAGAATCTTTATCAAGCACGCCATTGATATACAATTTCCATCTGTTATTGCTGGTATTGTAACTGGCTGCTACATGTGTCCAGCAATTTCCGATGGCGGTACTGCTTGTAACAGGGTGATTTAATGATGTAGCATTGTCTTCAAAATCGGCCAGCAGTCTTTTTGTAGTCAAATCATATCCGAGAAAATAATTTACATCCTGAGCAGGAACCTCAGCTTCGGCTCTTCCTTTAGTTATAATCGGAACAATGTTGGCATGTCCTCCGGTACCAGTGCCACTGGCTGTAATTACTCCCGTCCCTTCAATTTTTATCCAGGCTTCCAGGGTAAAATTGGTAAGGTGTAATGATGCGTAATTGTCTAACGCAACATACTGGCTGGTGCCGTTTAGACCTGCGGATTGACCATACCCAGCATTAGTAAAAACCAGGAGTGTAAGAAAGAAGGGAAACAACAACATTCTTCCGGAATAAGAAATACTCTTCATGGCAATACATTTGGTGGTTGAGAATGGTTGGCTTATTCTGGATACTTGAACTTAATTGTGGCTTGGTTCAAAGGAGAATAAGAAACGGGTTTATCAATAAGTCAGAGGAAAATAGGGTGGTTAATCCGGAGATTAGAAAGATAAAGGATAAAAGTATATAAAAGTTTGGCATTCCGGTAAGTTTTTGGCACATATATGGAATTAACCAGCTGCAAAAGTTCAGTTAGGCCAGGTAGGGTATTTATTTGCTTTGCAAATACTTATGAATAACTATGTAGCTGATGACGATTAACAATATGAGGATAAGAATCGAAATATATAACCAGGGCTGATATTTTATATTCATTTTTTCCCTCATCTTCTTTTTCTTTGCCGTTTTCTTTTTCAGGTCACGGTTCAGCATTTCCACCATATATTGTATCTGCTGCTTGTCTTTGATCTCCTGTAAGCCTTCCACGGCATCATCATCAAACTCATTTTGTATGAGCTTTTTTTCAACTTCATGTTTCTTTTCTTCAGAAAGTTTGCCTTGCAGGTACAACAGCAGCGTTTCCTGGTCAACATCTGTTGATAAATTGGATAATATGTCTTTAAAATTTTCTGACATCTTGTTTGGTCATAAAAGTCAAATAGGTCAAATTAGTCAAAGCGGTCAATTATTTTTTTGTTTCATTTTATTTTCTATTAATATTTTCAGGTTTCTTTTGCCATTCTGGATATAACTTTTTACCTGTAACATGCTATAGCCTGTTTCCTCACTTATCTGCTGGTAACTTTTCTTTTGCAGGTAAAACAAAGTTACACATTGCTGTTGCTCGGTATGGAGTTCTTTTAATGCAAGTTCCATCAGTTCCAAAGCGTGATCATCTTTCAGCAAGGCTTGCCGGTCAGTTTCCTCTTCCGGTTGAGCCATTTGCCGGTCATTGATCTCCGCGGTGAATTTTCCCTGCTTTTCCCGCAACTTCATCAGGCAATGATTTTTTGCCACCATGTAGAGCCAGGATTTGAAATACTCTACTTTATATTTATGCAACTCCTGGATCACTTTTAAAAAAACCTGCTGCACACTGTCTTTGGCTTCTTCTTCATTTTTTAAATACTTCATGCAGACCCCCAACAGCAACAGCGTATAACGCTGCAGCAAAATACCCAGCCATTCATTATCATGACCGGAATAAAACTGCTCAAGCAGCTCCTGGTCGGTACTATGCTGGTGATTATCCTTTTTCACAAGCGAAAAATAGCTATTTGTTTTGAGTTATGCCGACTAAAAATTTGAAATTATTTTTCTTGTCGGCATTAACTAATTCTAACTTTCAAAGTCGCCTACGGCGAACTTTTCAAGTTAAATTAGTATAAGATGCCTTTGGCTCCAAATTCAACAAAAAATAACTGCAATAGATTTCCTATTTTAGTTAAAACTTTATCAGTATGGAGTTCGCTGTAGTCAATGTTCCTGCTGCGCCGGTCCGGCGAAAACCCGGGCATTACAGGGAAATGGTCAACCAGTTATTATTTGGTGAAACAATTAAAGTACTGAAGACAAAAGCTGATCTGTGGGTAAAGATCCGCAGCCTGCATGATAGCTATGAAGGCTGGATGACCAATACCCTGCTTGAAGAAATTGATGAAATAGCTGCCAACAGTATGAGTGCTTTTGCCACAACTGATATATTAAGCAGTGTAAAAGCGGGCGATAAAAAAATGAATATACCCTTTGGTTCATCCCTTCCTTTTTTTGAAGGAGGGAAGTGTAAACTGGGCCAAAATGAATTTGAGTTTACCGGCAATTATTGCAAGCGGGACGAACAACAGCCCGGCCCTGAGTTATTGAATCAACTTGCGTTGCCCTGGTTAAATGCTCCGTATTTATGGGGAGGCAGGACTCCGCTGGGTGTTGACTGCAGTGGTTTTGTGCAGGTGATCTATAAACTGATGGGTATTGATCTGCCCCGTGATACCTGGCAACAGGCACAGGAAGGCAAGCCGGTAAAAAAATTCAAAGATGTTCTGCCTGGCGATCTTGCTTTTTTTGATAATAAGGAAGACATTGTGCATACAGGCATTTTACTGGGTGATGAAAAAATTATTCATGCATCAGGTAAAGTTAGAATTGATGGTATTAATAAAAAGGGGATCGTCAATGCTGAGACCGGAAAGAGAACATTACGACTGAGGGCAGTAAGGAGACTGTGGTAGTATTTTAGTTAAACATACTTTTCACCCACTTTACAATTATCGCGTCCCAATCCAGCATTTTGATAGCCGTATAAAAAAGGATAACAGCAAAGATCTTTTTCAATGCATCCTGGTTAACAGCCAGGGCGATCTTACTTCCAAAATATCCACCCACCAGAAACCCGGCAGCAAGCAGACCTACCACTTTCAGATCAATGGGTGTTCCCAGTTTCCGGCATTGATAATAATAATAGATTGATGCGATGATAACTACCGGCAAAGTAAGCACGGCCAGTGAAGTACCCTGCGCCTGGTGCTGGGTATAATTCATAAAGAAAACCAGCGCCGGCACCATAATGATACCACCACCTACACCCACCAGTCCGCTCAGCATGCCGGCAGCGAGTCCTATCAACAGGGCTGTTATTACCAATTGCGTTGTCATAATATGTTTTTGATTGCTGTTCACAGATTATTTTTTAAATGTCTCTTTATAAAAAATTATTGCTTCTTCAATGATCCGGCAGGCCGTGGCCTTATCCTGGAAATTATCGATCTCCACTATTTTATTCTCCAGCACTTTGTATTGTTCAAAAAAATTTTTCAGCTCTAATAAAAAATGATTGGGCAGCTCTTCCATTTTAGTGATATGATTAACAGAAGGATCCTTAGCTGCCACCGCAATGATCTTGTCGTCCATGGTACCGCTGTCGATCATCTGCATATTGCCGATCACATTCGCTTCCACCAGGCAAAGTGATTGTATGGATTGTGAACATAAAACCAAAATATCAAGCGGATCGCTGTCCTGTCCCAGCGTTTGCGGAATAAAACCATAATTGATGGGGTATTGAAAAGAGGAATAGATTACCCTGTCCAACCTGAGTAAGCCGGTTGCTTTATCCACTTCATATTTTGACCGGGAGCCCTGTGGGATTTCAATCAGTGCATTCACTGTTGCCGGAGCTTTTTCTCCGTAATGGGCGCCATGCCAGGGATGGTTGACTGTTAACATGTATCTTATTTCTTTGCTTTATAATACAATACATCTACTTTCTCTACGGTAATCAATCCGCCTCTGCCGCATTGTTCAAAAAGCTTGTTCACTTCAGGAAGAAAAGAATCTATTTTATCGGCTGTATCAACAATTTCAACAACAATCGGAAGATCTTCAGATAATTCGATGAGTCTTGCCCGGTGAATACGACTGCTTGCGCCGAATGACATAATTCCCTTTAATACGGTACCTCCTGCCAATCCTTTTTCTTTGGCAGTAACCATAATGGCTTCATATAACAGGCGATGACCGATCCGGTCAGCTTCGCCGAGAAAGATGCGTAATAATTTCGACTGGCCCTGTAGTTCCATTTTATAATAATTTAATAATTGCGATGCCGGCAAATACAGCACCGATGCCAAGCACTACACTTCCTATGCTGTAAAGCAGGAAATATACCGTATCACCGCTTCTCAATAAGGTCATATTTTCAAATGCAAAGGCTGAGAAAGTAGTAAAGCCCCCGCAAAGCCCGGTTATCAGCAACAATCTTGTTTGCGGGGACAGCAATGTTGTTTTTTCTGCAATGGCATAAACAAGGCCGATCAGAAAACAACCTGCCAGGTTTACTGCAAATGTTCCCCAGGGGAATGGCTGCACTGTATTTTCAGCAAACCATTTCTGGCAAAGGTATCGTGCCATACTGCCTATGCCACCGCCCAACCCTACCAATAAAATGTTTTTTATCATCTGGCCGAATCGTTGATTATTTTATTCGTTTGCAGCGTATCCATATCATGGTCATACAGGTACTTCAGGTCAACAAGCCACTGCCCGTTTTGCTTCAGCACTTTCAATGTATCATGATCATTCTTAAATGAATTGGAATAAATAACCACGGTTGTTGAATCATTTACCGGGCTCACCTGGTGAATATTGATGGATGCAGAACGGTAACCACTCTTTGTATCAGCATCAGTCTTCAGGTAACTGCGTTCTGCCACATCCATCCAGTTTGTATTTATTGAATCGGGCAATAAATAAGTTCTTGCTTCGTCAAATTTTCCATCAAGGGCTGCACGGATAAAATTCCGGGCAGCATCAATATCGTTTTCTGATTGGCCGGTTGATCTTTTATCACTATTGCATGCAGACGCCAAAAAAAGCAGGAACAAAAAGATGAAAGGATATCTCTTCATTCCTGCAAAGTAATGAATCTTATCGTTAATGGTCAGACGGAGACCCCCGAAATAATCGGGGCAAGCTATCAGACCATTATTCCGGGTTGTCTTTCTTTTTTGTTATCGATGGGGGCTTCCTGTCAGCATAGTCCTGCGGGTTTTCTTTCTCATGTTCTTTATTATAGGCACGAAGAATTTGCTTGACCAACCGGTGACGCACCACATCATCTTCATCCAGTTCGATATGGGCAATGCCATCAATATTTTGAAGGATCCGTACAGCGGTCACCAAACCACTTCGCTGGTTCCTGGGAAGATCCACCTGGGTAATATCGCCGGTGATAATGGCTTTGGCATTGGCGCCAATACGGGTCAGAAACATTTTTATCTGCAGGTCGGTGGCATTCTGTGCTTCGTCTAATATGATGAATGCATTGTCCAGTGTACGGCCACGCATATAAGCCAGCGGAGCAATTTCAATGGTTCTCGTGGTCATGTAGTAACCCAGCTTATCGGCGGGTATCATATCATCAAGGGCATCATACAAGGGACGCAGGTAAGGGTCAATTTTTTCTTTCAGATCACCAGGCAGAAAGCCCAGGTTCTCACCTGCTTCCACGGCCGGTCGGGTAAGAATGATCTTCTTTACCTGTTTATTTTTTAATGCCCGCACGGCTAAGGCAACAGCAGTATAAGTTTTTCCTGTACCGGCAGGACCAATAGCAAAGACGATATCATTCTTCTCTGCTTCCATCACCAGTTTCTTCTGGTTGGCGGTCCTGGCTCTTACCGATTTGCCGTTAGGACCAAATACCAGCACTTCATTCGGGTTTCTTTCGATGAAATGATCTACTGTTTCGGCATCGTCGCCGCCGAGCACCTGCTCAAAATAATTTTCACTCATGTGACCGTTCCTTTCCAGGTAGGAAACAATAAGCTCAATTTTTTCTCTTGCAGTTTCTATCTGCTCAGGGGCGCCGCTCAGTTTCAACTGTGTGCCACGGGAGAGGATCTTCAGCAGGGGAAATTTCTTTTTGAGGATGTCAAGCTTGCCATTGTTCACTCCGAAAAACTCTATAGGGTTTACGGTTTCGAGGTTGATGATTGTGTCTGTCAAATTTCATCGGTTTATGTTTTACTAAGCCGGTGAAGAGTGGGACCGGATTAACTTGCGTCTCCTGACCATTTTCAGAAGCCTGTCTGCCTCTGGCAGAATTACCCTTCTTTGTCAAATATAACCTGTGACAGTTATTATATCCTAAAGTTACTTATTCACAGATGTTAATACAAACTTTGATGATAAAAATTTAGTTAATGGGTTTTTTAGTATGTGATTGATAATAATCAGCAGACAATATGCCCAATATCATTCACTCCGGCCATATTGAGTTTATCTTTGTCATATGCCGGAAGAAATAAAACCGATAAAACGAAGCCCGCAACTGGCACCGCTCAGCCGGGAACATCATGATGGTTTATTGTTTGCCTGGAAGATCAAACAGGGAATTGAAAATAAGACCCCGCTGGAACTAATGAGAAAATATGTTTTATGGTACTGGCGTCATCATATCAAACCACATTTTTTTCAGGAAGAAAAGATTTTGCTTCCCCGGATGCCTGCTGATCACCCGATGGCTGTTAAATTACTGGATGATCATGACCATATCCGGGAACTCATCCTGGGCCTTGATGATGTGGCAGATAAAAGAACTCTTGTTATTCTCTCCGATCTGCTGAATACACATATCCGTTTTGAAGAAAGAGAATTGTTTGCTTACCTGGAAAAAATGTTGACCCCGGAACAATTAGATACAGTGTTTACTCAGCTGGAAAAACACCCGGTTCACTGTGAACAGGAATGGAAGGAGGAATTTTGGGTGAAGAAGTAATAGATGCCCGCATTAACTTCGGTTATTCCCTGCAAATAATGTGCTGTAACAAACCTGCTGTTGAATACATGCAACCTGATTCATCCAATAATCATCTGCAACCGCATCTTTCTGTTAAATAATTGGAAAAGATAATTTTATATTCGGATTGCCCCTTACAAATAACAAATTTTGCATTTCTTAAAGAGTTGGTTCCCCATGAAGATGAAACTTGTCCTCATTCTGCTGTTTCTCTTACAGGCATTTTTTACAAATGGCCAGTTGTATAAACTGTCCGGTTGGATTGTTAATGACAAAAAAGAACCCTTGTCATTAGCCAGTGTGGAAATAAAAGAGTTGAGAAAAGGATCAGTTAGCAGGGACGACGGCTCCTACGAATTCTACCTGGAAAGAGGGAAATATGATATCGTGGTAAGCCTGGTGGGGTATAAATCTAAAGTTGTAACTGTTTACATTAACAATGAAGATGTGTCAGAGACCATTATCCTGGAAGATGCGGAATCGGGTAATCTTTCTGAAGTGGTGATAAAAGTGAAGTCAAGGGACAGGGCCGAAGAGTTGATCAGGAATGTGGTGAGAAATAAGGAAAATATTCTTGATGCCATCGGCTCCTATTCCTATAATGCTTATATCAGGGCTTTCCAGATGGATTCGGTTACTGCAAAGAAGAAACCGGAAAATACCGGCGATACCATTGCAAAAGAAAGTTATGATGATATGTCCATGACGGAAGTATCATTAAAAGTGGACAGGAATGATAACGGCCAGCTGAAAGAAGAAAAACTGGGTATTGTAAGAAGAGGAAATACCGAAAGCCTTTTTTATCTCTCTGCACTGGAAGGTGATTTTTACATCTACAATAACCTGATCAATGCACCGCCTGTTTCCAAAATACCATTTGTATCACCGCTCAGTTACAGCGGGCTTGTTGCCTACAAATTTAAAACCATTAAGATCGATCGTACTGTAAAGCCTAAAGTTTATACCATTTCCATAAAACCACGGCAATTAAGCAATGCAACCATTGAAGGAGAGATAAGCATACAGGACAGCACCTGGGCCGTATTTAGTACTGATTTCAGGCTTCCCCCTGCCCATATGCCGGAGTTTGATTATATGGAAGTGAAACAGCAGTATGATAAGGTAGGTGACAGCGCCAGGATGATCACCCGCCAGCAGTTTACTTATTACACAAAAACAAAAAAAGGAAAGTTGTTTGGTGAAACAGTTGTTGCCTATTCCAATTACGAACTGAAAAAGAATTTCAAGAAAGGATATTTCGGGAACGAAGTGAGCAGCACTTCAGAAGAAGCCTATCAGAAAGATTCCACGTTCTGGAAATCAGTGCGGCTGGAACCGATGTCAAGGCAGCAGGAATTGTATGCCCGTTTCCAGGACAGTGTCTATCGTTATATGCGCAGCGAAGCTTACCTGGATTCAATCGACAAGGTATTGAATAAAATAACCTGGAAGAAGATGCTGATATTCGGCCAGATATTTAATGACCACAAAAAAGAAAGGATGTGGATACTGCCGCCGATCACTTCCCTGATACAGCCGGTGGCATTTGGCGGCATCCGTTTGAAAGTGGCGGGAGCCTATCGTAAAACTTTTCCTTCACGGAAAAAACTGGAGCTGGAAGCAGATGTGAGTTATGGCTTCCGCAATCATGATGTGAATGGTGAAGTTGGAGTGAAACGCCTGTACAATCCTTTTAACAAAGGTGAATTCAGCATCCGCGCCGGCAGGAACTTTGAATTCATTTATCCCGGCGATGCCTGGGTGAATGTGCTGAAGCGGAGCAATATTTACCTGAATAACTATTTAGAAATCGAACATGGACTTGATATTTTCAGCGGTTTTCGCCTGCTCAATAGTTTCGAGGTAGCATTCCGCCGTTCGGTGAGTGATTACAAAGTGAGCAATAATGCTGATAGTATTTTTGGTATTCCCAATGAACCGCCGGTGGTTTTTGACCCCTACAATGCCACGTACAACGAGGTAAAACTTTATTACACGCCCAAACTTCGTTTCATCAGGGAGCCGAAAGAAAAAATATATATCGGCTCCAAATGGCCGACCTTTTATGTGATATGGCGGAAGGGGATACCTAAACTCTTTAACAGCAAAATAGATTTTGACTATCTCGAATTCGGATTGGAACATCATATCAATCTCGGTGTAGCTGGCCAGACCAATTATATCATCAAGAGCGGAGATTTTATCAATACAAAGGACCTGCGGATCATTGATTACAAATTCATGCGTCAGGGTGATCCGTTATTTTTTCAAAACCCGAACAAAGCATTCCAGGCGCTGGATTCCACCTTCCCGGTGTTCCACCGGTATTACCAGGGTAACTTAGTGCATGAGTTCAATGGCTTTTTGATCAACCGGATCCCTTTCTTAAAAAAACTGAAACTGCAGGAAGTAGCCGGAGGCGGTTTCTTGATCACGAAAGACAGGAGCCTGCGGTACCTGGAATTTTTTACCGGCATCGAACGGGTTTTCAAATGGCCCTTTAATCCGCTGGCAAGGGTAAAACTCGGAGTGTATGTGGTGGGATCGGTAGCCAATGCGTTTAATAACCCGGTTCAGTTTAAGATCGGGTTGACGACATGGGACAGGTTTAGGAATAGTTGGAGGTGATGAGTGGAATAGTCAAATAAGTCAAATGAGTCAAATGAGTCATATAGGTCAGTCAACAGTAGATCCAATTTTTTGTAACCAATTCTTTCTCTTTCATTCCATGATTTCTTCTTTTCTTCTTTTTCTTCCAGCATATTTTCAATGGCATCGTAGATTTGGTTTAGCTGCTCACTGTGGCTGGTAACGGTTTTCCGTATTGCATG
>JBGPKR010000035.1:0-26043 GCA_041486045.1 Chitinophagaceae bacterium
CAGCGTTCCTTTCTCATCCACTGTCAGGCTGTATTCTCCGATAAACATTAAATTTTCAAGGTAGTCCTTCGATAAACCCAGGGACTAAAAATTTTTTTGAAGCATTTTTCCAACCGCTTTACAGTAATACATAGTCCCCGCTGAATTCATTAATTATAAAACAAAATCAAATCTATTCTATGGAAGAAAAAGAAATGGGAGAATTTTCCCTCCCGGCCCTGCTCCTCGTAACCGGTTTCTGTTTTTTAACATTTGCCCTGGTTTTAAGAATTCTCGATGGTATTAACATGAAGCTCTTCCTGAGGATTGGTTTTATAACTTTTATTTCAGGGGTATCAACCGGGGTCTGTATTTTACTTGACAAAAAAACAGAACAGCGATCAGGATCCTGAACCATAAGCAACTTTTATGCATATATACTTAGACCGGGCTAAATACATTTGGTATAAAGTAAATTCAGGTCCTGCTTATTTGAGAACGAACTGTCCGCCCCCTCACCTTTACGCCAGTAATTAACTATGTACAGAAAACCAAATTAATAATGCTAAAAATCCAAAACATGAAAAACAATTCAGTTCAACAAACCGGTGTCGCTACAAAAACTGTGAACATGCAGCAGGCGGCTGCTCCCCGGCTGAGCGACGATGCTTTTTATTTAATGGCGCTGGCCTGCCAGCTAAAAAAATTGCTGGGGCCTGCTTCATTGCAGTATTTCCTGGCAACCGGGAAATTGGCGGTGTTCACTAAAAAAGCATCCTGACCAGGATTTCACTGGTTGTACTTATCCATACCCCCTGAAAGTTAATCCGTACTCTGCAGTTTTTTTAAAAATATGTTCAATCATCCTTAAAAGTTTGATTTATGAGTATGCGCCAGTTAAAGATCAGCAAATCCATTACCAATCGTGAATCGCAAAGCCTTGAAAAATATCTCCAGGAAGTTAATAAACTGAAATTAATATCAGCGGAAGAAGAAGTGCGGCTGTCTGCATTAATCAGGCAGGGAGATAAAAAAGCATTCGATCTTTTGGTGAAAGCCAATCTCAGGTTTGTCGTGTCTGTTGCCAAACAATATCAATACCAGGGGATTTCACTTCCTGACCTGATCAACGAAGGAAACCTGGGTTTGATGAAAGCGGCCCGGAGTTTTGACGCTACCCGGGGCTTTAAATTTATTTCTTATGCTGTGTGGTGGATCCGCCAGTATATTGTAAAAGCGCTTGCCGATGATGCCCGCATGATCCGCCTGCCGCTTAATAAAATTTACCTGGAGCGCCATATTAAAAAGGCAAGCATATTGCTGGAACAAAAATTAGAAAGAACGGCAAGCGTTGAAGAACTGGCAGAGGAATTGAATATGGAAGAGGTGAACATTACAGACAGCCTTTCTACAGGGGAAAGACACCTCAGTCTTGATGCTGCGCTGACGGGAAACGAAGAAGACAGCATGCTCGATGTGCTGGAAGACCCCAATGCTGTCAGTACAGATAAGGAAATAAATTACACAGCTTCTTTAAAAGTAGAAATTGGCCGCTTATTCCAGGTACTCAGTGAAAGACAAAGGGAAACACTTTGCTGTCTCTTTGGTATCGGTATGGATCATTCATTGAGTTTGGAGGACATTGGAATAAAATTCGACCTGACAAGGGAACGGGTTCGTCAGATCAGGGATAAAGCCATTGGCAAACTCAGAACAACCGGGAATATCAATTTACTAAGAAGTTTCCTGGCAGCATGACAACCACCCGGCATCAATAAATCCACTCCCGGGTGTAAAGAATCTTCAGAGAGAATATCTTCTGCATTCAATTACATGTTTATGTTTTTGAAAAGAAACATAATTCATCCTCTCATGACGCCCTAACAAATTTATCGGGAGCAGGCTTTATTTAATAGGTGGAAACCCTTAGTGAATCTATCCGTTTTTGATTTGCTTACGTGGAGAAATAAAGATACCTTGTATATAGCATGGAGATTTTTTGTGGATGGTCTTCCTTTTTAATGCTAGGTAGAAAAATCCGGCCCGGGTAATAAAACCCGTTTCTCTTGTGGAAAAAATTATTTGAAACCCTGAATTAGTAGAAACCGACCCTTTTTAAAGGTTTGGCGTATTCATTATTTTCATTAATATATGAAAGTCAATACCAATTATATGAGTATAGCCACAAGCCTTTTTACCATTACAGCACGAATACTTGTTCTGACCGGGTGTTTTTATTATATCCCTTCACTCATTCCCGGCTTTTTTTTTATTTTAACCGGCATTGCCCTTTACCTGCGGGATGCGCTTAACAGCAGCCAACGACGAAAAACCCCAACCTATTTTATTTTATTGCCCAAACCCGGATGCAGGCGGCTGGTCAATTTATGGCCGGGAAAATCACCAGGGGAGATGGTAACACAATTAATTTCACTTACAACCTGTGCAATGCAAACAATTTTAATACAATGGCACTTTGCAAAAAAAGAAAAAAAATAGTATCAAAAAACCGGATGAGTTAATCATGGCTAAAAAGGAAATTGTCTTTCAGAAAGGAGAGAGAGAAAGGCGGGCAGCCGAGTTGATCATTGCTAACAAAGAACTTGTTTTTCAAAACAAAGAGAAAGAAAAACGGGCGAAAGAGCTGATCATTGCCAATAAAGAACTTGTTTTTCAAAACAATGAGAAAGAAAAAAGAGCGACAGAATTGATTATTGCTAACAAGGAGATCAGGAAAACGGAAGAAGCCCTCCGGAAAAGTTTAAAGGAAGTATCTGATTATAAATATGCATTGAACGCATCATCCATCGTAGCTATCACCGACCAAAAAGGAATTATAAAATATGCAAACGAGAATTTCTGCAAGATCTCCGGGTATTCTGCCGAAGAATTGATCGGCCAGGATCACCGGATCATTAATTCCGGGTATCATCCTAAATCCTACATCAAAAATTTATGGACCAGCATTGCCAATGGAAAAATATGGAAGGGCGAGTTTTGTAACAAGGCAAAAGATGGAAGTATCTACTGGGTGGATGCGACCATCGTCCCCTTCTTAAATAAGGGGGGCAAGCCCTATCAATACCTGGCTATAAGGAATGATATTACCAAACGAAAAGAAGCGGAAAGGGCATTAGGGGAGAAAGAATTTTTCCTGAGAGAATCACAAAGAGCCGGGAATATCGGTTCTTATAAAACAAATTTTGTAACAGGATACTGGCAATCATCGGAAACGCTTGACAGCATTTTCGGCATTGATAAAAACTACGACCGCAGTATCGCAGGATGGGTGGACATTGTGCATCCTGATGATAAACAAAAAATGGAAGAGTACCTCCGTTTGGAAGTTTTAGGCAAAGGAAAATCATTTGACAAGGAATACAGGATCAAAAGAATCAATGATAAACAGGTTAAGTGGGTTTGCGGGAAGGGTGAAGTAAAATTTGATGACAGCGGTAATATCACAGAAATGATCGGAACGATACAGGATATTACCGAACAAAAACAAGCGGAGGAAAAACTAAAAGCAAGTGAAGATAAATACCGCTCATTCTTTAATCAGTCAGCTGATGCGATTTTTATTTTCGATAAAGGGGGTCATTTCCTGGATGTGAACAATGTTTCTGTCAAAATGCTGGGATATACAAGAACAGAATTCGCAGATATGTCCCTGCCTGATATAGTGTTTAAGGAAGACCTGGCCGCAATCCCTATCCGGCTTGACCTTTTGGCTGCCGGGAAACCTTTGATCCGCCAAAGAAGATTTAAAAGAAAAGATGGCTCAGCTGTGGAAGTGGAAGTACACTCTAAAAAAATGCCGGATGGCCATTACCTCGGTGTTGTGAGAGATATCACCGAACGTAAAAAAGCAGAAGAGTCATTATCCCAAAGCCGGCAGAATTACAAAAACCTCCTTGAGAATATGAATGATGGTTTTATGGCTGACGATATTTCAGGGAAGGTAACATTTGTCAATAAGAGATTTCTTGAGATCTTTGGCATGGACGAAAGTGATATAAATGACCTGGCCATTGAAGATTATGTTGCACCGGATTTCGTTGAGATGCTTCGTGACAGGCACAACCACAGGATAGCAGGAAAAAAAGTGCCTGATGTTTTTGTATTTGAAGGGTTGAGGAAGAATCGCAAAAAGATCTGGCTGGAGGTTCGGGTTAACCAGATTATTGAAAATGGAATTATCAAAGGCACACAATCCGTTATCAGTGATATCACTTTACGAAAAAAAGCAGAAGAAAAACTCAAGGAAAGCAATGAGTGGTATGAGTTTGTAAACAAAGCTACCCGGGATACTATCTGGGAATGGGATTATCATTCCAATAAAGGAAAATGGGGAGAAGGGATTATTACTACATTCGGGTATTCAGAAGATAAGCTGAATTATGGAGAAAACTGGCTGGATGAATTTGTACATCCCCTTGACAAGGAACGGGTAAGCAGAAGGATACAAGCCTGTAAAAGATCCGGAATAGAAAACTGGCAGGATGAATATCGTTTCCGTTGTGCTGATGGCACCTATAAATTTGTTTTTGACCGGGGATTTATCCTGTTTGATGTGCATGGTAAACCCTACCGCATGATCGGGGCGATGACGGATGTAACAGAAACGAAAAGACTGGAAAGAGAACTGGCCGAACAGCAAATCAGGCAACAGAAATTAATAACAGAAACGGCCATCCAGGTGCAGGAAAAAGAAAAAAATGAACTGGGCAGGGAACTTCACGATAACATCAACCAGATACTGGCTACTGTAAAAATGTACCTGGGCATGGTCAAATCAAAGGAACATATTTCCGAGGACCTCGTGGGTCAAAGCTATGATTATGTGAATGAAGCCATGGAAGAGATCAGGAAGCTGTCACATTCACTGGTGGCGCCTTCGCTGGGCGATATTGGCCTTAAAGAAGCCTTGCAGGGACTGGTGGAAGATGCTAATTTTCTTTACAATCAGCATGTGCAGTTATTGTTTGATGAAAAATATAATGAAAAAGACATAGATAAGAACAAAGCACTGATGTTTTACCGTATTGTACAGGAGCAGATGAACAATATCACTAAATATGCCAAAGCCGATAAGGTGGTCATTGCTTTAAAAGCAGAAAACGACAACCTGGTTTTATCTGTTACCGACAATGGAGTGGGGTTTGACAGCAAGCATAAAAGCAAAGGAATCGGGTTAAAAAATATAAGCAGCAGGGTGGAGTTTTATTCCGGTAACATGAACATCATTTCCGCCCCCGGACAGGGTTGCACACTTGAAGTTTTTATACCCTGTTAACGTTAAATTTTTTTATATGAAAAAGATCACTATTGGAATTGTTGATGATCATAAATTAATAAGGCAAATGTGGGCAACCATGCTTGCCAGTAATAGTGCAATTGAAATAACAGGAGCAAGCGGAACCCTGGATGAAGCCATTGAAATGATCAGGATCAAAAGGCCGGATATTGTTTTGTTAGATATTAACCTGGTGCAGAGTTCGGGCCTCGATGCTGTACCGCAGATACGCAAATATTCACCCGGTACCAGGATCATTGCTGTTTCCATGCATAACGAGCCGGCTTATGTTAAAAAAATGATGAGGCTGGGTGCAAAAGCCTATGTAACCAAAAATTCATCGCATGAAGAAATGTTTAAAGCCATTGACGAAGTAATGGCCGGCAGAATTTTCCTCTGTGCTGAAGTAAAAAATATCCTGGCTGACAAAGCGCTCCGGGGTGAGATAAATGAACCTACAGTTAAGGATCTGTCCATGCGGGAAATTGAAATTATTAAACTCATCAAAAATGGGCTGTCCTCCAAAGAAATTTCTTCCGGGTTGAATATTGCTACCCGTACTGTAGAAGTGCACCGGCACAATATTCTTAAAAAGCTGAAACTTAAAAACACGGCATCGCTTATTAACTTCATCAATAACACTGATCTTACTTTCAACTGACCGGAAACAAAGCTATTTATGGGTATCAATAGATAGAATTACGTATTTTATCTATTTTCTTCCGGCAAGCTTGTTTTCATCCTATTATTCTTGTAGCTTTCGCACTACCTTGTTTTTTATTCTTGCATCCGTTCCCTGTTTGGTAAGAAGATTTATTGTAAACCCCTGGCAGTGGCGGTGAATTGCAAAGGATTTTTTTCATTTATGAAAGAGCCAATTTCCGTATTGATTGCTGATGATAATAAATTAATGTGGAAAACGCTCAGCTTTCTCATTTCAGGAACAGAAGGTCTTCAACTGGCCGGTGTAGCCAGGAACGGGGAAGAAGCTATTACATTAGCAAAAGAATTATCTCCTGACATTATCCTGATGGACATAAATATGTCACCCGTTAATGGATTTGAAGCTACACGTAAAATTCTGAAACAGAACCCGGCGGCCAGGATCATCGGGCTATCATTGCATACAGCACCGGCTTATGCCAGGAACATGCTGAAGCTGGGCGCTAAAGGGTATGTGACCAAAACTGCATCCCACCAGGAAATTATTGAGGCAATTATGAAAGTTGCTGCGGGGGGAAAATATATTGACAAAGCCCTTGAGGGTAAGATTTGAGTTTTCAGGAACTGTTATTTTCTCTTTTTCCTGGCTAAGAAAGCTTCAAACTCTTTCAAATCAAAACTGCTGAGATTATTTTCTTTCGGTAAGCCCCCTTTTTGCGCAGCCAGCACTCCGTATTTCACATCATCAAAACCATCAAGAGCATGGGCATCAGGGTCAATAGATAGTAAAACTCCTTTTTCAATTGCATAGTCTATCCATTTCCAATCCATATCAAGGCGGCGGGGGTGGGCATTTATTTCTATTACCACCTGGTTGGCGGCACAGGCCTCAATTATTTTTTTATGGTCAAGCGGGTAACCGTTCCGGCTTAATAATAACCGGCCTGTCATGTGGCCAAGAATGCTTGTGTAAGGATTCTCAATAGCCCTGATCAACCGTGTCATCGCTTTTTCTTCATTCATCTTCAGGTTGCTGTGTACAGAGGCAATGACAAGATCAAAGGTTTTCAATACAGCTACAGGATAATCTAAGCTACCATCGTTAAGTATGTCGCTTTCAATGCTTTTAAAGATTTTAAAAGGCTTCAATTTACTGTTCAGTTCATCAATATAGCGGTGCTGTTCTCTTATCCGGTCCTCTTTCAGGCCATTGGCATAAAAAGCAGCCTGGGAGTGGTCGGAGATAACAAGGTATTCAAGCTCCCGTTTGATGCACTCATTGGCCATTACTTCAATTGTATTCACCCCATCACTCCAATTGCTATGACTATGGATAATGGAACGGATATCTCCCGGTTGTATCAGTTCCGGCAGCTTGTTTTTCTTCGCTTTTTCAATAATAGTTGTTGTTTCTCTCAGGCAGGGTGGGATAAAAGGTATTCCGGCTTCGGCAAAAACTGTTTCATCATTTTCACCGGGAGAAAATTTTACCGAAGGAAATGTTTTTTGAAAAGCATCCGTGAACTCTTTATTACCCGTAGTGATGAATTGTCTTTCTGTTATGTTTTGTTTTCCTGTATATAAGCGAAGTTTTAACCCATTCTTCAATTTGTATAACAGGTTATCTTTGTTTTCTTCCAGCAACTCAGGTGGTTGTGCTGTCTGAAATTTTGGTTTTATCGTTTCATTTGTTTCAGCGATTACAAATTCCAATTCCTCAATTGTTATGGCCTGTCTTCTGTAGTCACCGGTTACTCTTACTTTATCAGGCGAAAATAATTTTTTAAGATAGTTTTCTACCTGCGGAAACACTTCTACCAGTTGTGCGTACAGAAAATGACCCTGATTCAGAAAATAAAATTCTATTGCCTCCCGGACGTTTTTTTGGGTTTTTTCACCAAATCCTTTAAAAAGCGTCAGCCGGTTTTCATTGCAGGCATACAGTAATTCGCCCAGCGATTCTATCTCCATCTGCTTCCAGATGGTATTAATTTTTTTTGGACCAATACCTTTTATGTTCAGCATTTCTATAACACCGGGCGGTGTTTTGCTGATATATTCATTCAATACTTCCAGCTTACCGCTGTCCAGCATCTCAATAACTTTCTTGCCCACACTGTCGCCAATACCTTTTATGCTGAACAACTTTTCCCTGGGTGTATCTTTCAGGGAAACGGGAAGCTTCTCTATGTTGAAAGCCGCTACAGCATAGGTTTTCGTCTTAAAGGGGTTTTCGCCGTGAATGTCCATCAGTTTGGCAAGCAGGTCAAAATTATCGGCGATCGCGGTATTATCCATACCACTAATTTAGGATTTATTAAAAGCAGGAACATAAAAAAAGTCCCGCCAGAAGCGGGACTTTTTAAGTCGTTTAAGAAGCTCTTAAACTTATTTCTTTTTCTTAGCAGCTTTCTTCTTAGGAGCAGCTTTTTTCTTTGCAGCTTTTTTCTTAGTAGCCATTTTGTTAGAATTTAATGTTAGTAAAAATGGGTTAACGATAGTAAAAGTAACAATTATTTCATATTACCCAAATTTTTTTTCAAAAAAATTCTAAACCGGAAATTATTCTTATGCTTCAATGGTTGTTACAGAAACATAAGTTCTGTTGTTTTTTCCTTTACGAAATTCAACAACACCATCACTTAATGCAAATAATGTGAAGTCTTTTCCCACCCCAACATTTTTCCCGGGATGATAAACCGTGCCCCGCTGACGAATGATAATGTTGCCGGAAATAACGGCCTGGCCGCCAAAAATTTTTACACCAAGGCGCTTGCTTTGAGAGTCGCGGTTGTTCTTTACGCTGCCTTCACCTTTTTTATGTGCCATGATTTTAAATTTTAAATTCCAAATATCAAATCACAAATTCCAAATTATTGTAACTCCGAAATTGGGATTTGGAATTTGTCTTTTGTTATTTTATACTGGTTACTTTAATTTTTGTGTATGCAGTTCTGTGACCCTTCTTCTTGTGAAATCCTTTTCTTCTTTTTTGCTTGTAAGCAATTACAGTGTCACCTTTTACCTGGTCAAGGATCTCAGCCTGTACTTTTGTTTTCACAGATGAACCGACCGAGAGCTTGCCCCCGGCATCTGCCAGCAAAACTTCCAGGTCCAGTTTATCACCGGCATTGCCCTCAACATGGGGGATGTACAAAGTCTGGTCTTTTTCCACTTTGAACTGCTGTCCGGCAATTTTTACTACGGCGATCATATGTTTAAAATTAGGACGGCAAAGGTAAGGGTAAAAAAGGTTTCAGCAAACAGAAAATCAAAGTTTTACTTTGAACTCCAGGGTGTTTTGCCCGCAGAAGTTTGAACAGAAAATGACCCTGTTTTGGGCGGCCTTCCATTATATTTGTACCCGCCTTCAGGTTCCCTATTGCAGAAAGTATGAAAATCAAGTCCTTCTTAGCCCGGCCATTTGCTTCATATATATATAAAGGTATCCGCAAAGGAATGGCTACAGCAGTGGCCGACCAGGAAAACATTCTGAAAACCCTTATAAAAACAGGGCGGAACACAGAATTCGGTAAAGAAACCGGGCTGGAGAAGTTAAATACATATGATGAATTCCGGCAGGCGGTCGCCATCCGGGATTATGAGCAGATGAAACCCTGGATTGAGCGGATCAAAGAGGGGCGTCACAATGTGTTGTGGAAAGGAAAGCCCATCTATTTTGCCAAGACCTCCGGCACCACCAGCGGTACCAAGTATATCCCGATCAGCAAAGATTCCATTCCTAACCATATTAATACGGCCCGCAATGCCCTGCTTTGTTATATGGCTGAAACGGGCAATACCCGGTTCGCCGATGGTAAACTGATCTTTTTATCTGGTTCCCCGGAATTGGAAAGGGTAGGAGGTATTCCTACAGGAAGATTAAGCGGAATTGTGAATCATCATGTGCCAAAATATCTCCGCAGCAACCAGCTCCCATCATATGAAACCAATTGCATCGAAGATTGGGAGACTAAATTGAATAAGATTGTTGATGAAACAATTGATAAGAACATGACATTGATCAGCGGCATACCGCCGTGGATGCAGATGTATTTTGATGAATTGATAAAAAGAAGCAGTAAAAAAGTTGGCGATCTGTTTCCTGATTTCAGCGTGATGGTACAGGGAGGCGTTAATTTTGAACCCTATAAAGCGAAGTTGTTTGAAAGTATCGGAAGAAAAGTTGATACGATCGAACTCTTTCCTGCCAGTGAAGGTTTCTTTGCTTTCCAGGATTCACAGGAAGCGGAAGGATTGCTGCTGAATACCAACAACGGCATCTTTTTTGAGTTTGTACCTGCTGCTGAAATTTTTAATGAAAGTCCCGCAAGACTATCGTTGAAAGATGTGAAACTGGGAGAGAATTATGCTTTGATCATTAACAGTAATGCCGGTCTCTGGGGTTATAACCTGGGTGATACGGTCAAATTTGTTTCATTGAATCCTTACAGGTTGCTGGTAACAGGCAGAACCAAACATTTTATTTCCGCCTTTGGCGAGCATGTGATCGGCGAAGAGGTGGAAGCCAGTATGTTGAAAACAGCTGAAGAAGATCATGTACATATCACTGAGTTTACGGTCGCTCCGTTTGTAAGCAGTGATGAAGGAAAATCTTATCATGAGTGGTTTGTGGAATTTGAAAACATGCCGCATAACCTTTCATCCTTTGCAGCTTTACTTGACCGGCAGCTCAGGGAAAAGAACAGTTATTATGATGATTTAATAACCGGTAATATACTTTCTCCGCTGAAAATAACTCCTGTCCGTAAGAACGGGTTTATTGATTACATGAAATCAATCGGTAAATTAGGCGGGCAGAATAAAGTGCCAAGGTTGAGCAATGACAGAAAAATTGCAGATGAACTGATGAAGTGGGTAGAAAATTTGCAGTCAGTATAAGAATTATTTTTTGAATTAATGACAGACACCTCAAATACAAAAACTTTTCCTAACGCCCCTTTAGGGGATGGGGGCAAACGGATCGCTATTTTCGGTTCTACCGGTTCTATTGGCACGCAGGCCCTTGAAGTAATTGAAGCTAATCCCGAGAAATTTTCGGCAGAAGTGCTTACCGCTCACAACAATGATGAACTGCTGGTACAACAGGCACTTAAATTTAACCCTAATATTGTAGTGATCGGGGACGAGAAAAAATATACCAAAGTGAAAGAGGCACTTGCCTCCACTGGTATAAAAATATTTGCAGGTGAAAAAGCGCTGGTGGAAGTGGCCTCTATGGATTGTTATGACCTGATGCTGGCCGCCATTGTTGGCTATGCAGGTCTGCGGCCAACTCTGGAAGCTATCGGCAAGGGTAAGGCCATTGCATTGGCTAATAAAGAAACCCTTGTAGTTGCCGGGGATATTATGATGCGGAAAGCGGTGGAAAACCGGGCACCGATCATTCCTGTCGATTCAGAACATTCAGCCATTTTTCAGTGCCTGGTTGGTGAAACGAGGAACAGGATCGAAAAAATAATACTTACCGCATCCGGGGGACCCTTTCTTGGCCGTAAGCCGAATTTCCTGGTAAATGTAAAAAGAGAACATGCCCTGCAGCATCCCAACTGGACCATGGGCGCCAAGATCACTATCGATTCAGCTACATTAATGAACAAGGGATTGGAAATGATTGAGGCCAAATGGCTTTTCAACCTGAAACCAGAACAGATCCAGGTGGTCATTCATCCACAAAGTATCATTCACAGTATGGTGCAGTTTGAAGACGGAAGTATCAAAGCACAAATGGGATTGCCGGATATGAAACTGCCGATCCAGTATGCGCTTGCTTTTCCAAAAAGGATCAGGAATGATTTCCCCCGGTATGATTTTAAAAAGATAGGCGCACTCGGTTTTGAAGAACCAGATGTTAAAACATTCAGAAATCTGGGACTGGCAACAGAGGCGCTGAATAAAGGCGGAAACCTGCCCTGCGTGATGAATGCCGCCAATGAAATAGCGGTTTATGCCTTTCTGCGCAATCGTATCAACTTTCTTGACATGACTGATGTGATAGAAAAAACCATGCAAAACATTTCTTTTATTGAAAAGCCTACACTGGAGGAATATTTTGAAAGCGATGGCGAGGCCCGTAACTTTGCTGCCGATTTAATCAAACTGTAAATAAGAGAATTCTAAACCTGCTTACTGGTTTGGGATTTTTTCTTTTAATATGATTCTATGAGTCTCTTAGCTATTAATTGGTCGAATGTTGGTCTGCAGGCAGGACAGTTACTTCTTGCCTTATCACTCCTGGTTATCCTGCATGAGTTTGGCCATTACATAACTGCACGTTGGTTTAAATGCAGGGTAGATAAGTTTTATCTTTTTTTTGATCCCTGGTTTTCTATCGTTAAAAAGAAAATTGGTGATACGGTTTATGGTATTGGCTGGCTTCCCCTGGGTGGTTATTGCAAAATAGCCGGAATGGTCGATGAAAGTATGGATAAAGAACAGATGAAGCAACCGCCAAAACCACATGAATACCGGAGCAAACCTGCCTGGCAGCGATTAATTATCCTCATGGGAGGTATTATTATGAATGTATTGCTTGCGTTTATCATCTACGCATTTATATTAATGGTGTGGGGCGAAAAGAAAATCCCGACAGCTTCGATGAAATACGGAGTACATGTCGTTGACAGCACCTTGTACAAGATTGGTATCAGAAATGGAGACAAGATTCTCACAGTAGACGGGGACCCGATCGATGATTATGAAAGACTGAGAAGAAAAATACTACTGGGCAATTCAATGACACTTTTGAGAGATGGAAAAGAAATGACACTGAATATGCCGGTTGACCTGATTGGCCAGCTGGTTGAAAACAGGAATAAGGATGTGAGTGGTTTTGTGGAACCAAGAATACCGGCAATGGTTTATTCTGTGGCGGATACTGCAAGAGTTTACAATGCAGGGTTGAGAAAAAATGATCATATCATCGGCATTGATTCAAGCCGGTTCGAATTTTTTGATGAACTGCAAAATCAGTTAAATACCAATAAAAATAAATCAGTTGAACTGACTGTTTTACGTAACGGACAGGAACTAAGTTTCCCTGTGCAAATAGATAGCATGGGAATTCTTGGTTTTAAACCTTATGGAAGCTATCAGCAAATGGACAGCCTTGGCTGGTTGAAACTGAATGTTACAAAGTATGGTTTTTTTGCAGCATTTCCTGCTGGTGTAAGAAAGGCCGGAACGGAGTTGAAGTTTTATGTTGACCAGTTTAAAAAAATTCTGAATCCTAAAACCGGGGGTTATAAAGGTGTAGGTGGATTTAAAGCCATGGGGTCCATTTTTCCTAAGTACGGATGGGATTGGGAGGCTTTTTGGAGAATTACAGCCTTTTTATCTATTATATTAGCATTTATGAACCTGTTACCTATCCCTGCGTTAGATGGAGGACATGTAATGTTTACGTTGTATGAAATAATTACGAGAAGAAAACCCAATGAAAAATTCCTGGAATATGCACAAATTGTTGGTATTATTTTATTACTCGGTTTGATGCTATATGCAAATGGAAACGATTGGTTCGGCTGGGGAAAATAAGTATGAGTATCTGGGTCAAATAGTCATTAGTCTGAAGCCGGGACTCCGGACTCCCGACTATCGACTCAAGACTCAAACCGGGGGTGCCTGGTATTGACAGCATAGATCTTTGAGAGTGTAAGCATGTGCTGCGTTGCGTAATTAGCAGCTAAATCTGAATACGAAAACCTTAAATGGCAATACTCAATTTGCCATGGCTGCCTAATCAGTGATTAAGTAGTCATTATGGCCGGGTGAAAGGCTGGCTTGTAGCCCGTTGCCCCGCCCAATCAACAAAACAATACAGGCTGCTGCAATCAAAGGCTGTGCTGGTTGCTTAAGACCATTCAGCTAAGGAATCAATCGGTTGTTTGTTTTATCCGCCGTAGCTTTTGCGAAGGTGGGTCCCAGTTGATTTCTGACACAATAAAACAAAATAAACATGTAGAAAGCTTTTGAAGAATATGTTTGGACATCGGTTCGATTCCGATCACCTCCACGTTGGAGTTCCCTGCCTGACTGCGTCACGCAGGCAGGGATTCTCCTCAGCTCCGCATTACTCCCTTAAACCAGCCTTTTATTAAGTGTACCCCCTTTCCCGGATTTTCTATTTCAATTGCTGTTTTGATATATCAGTCAGGATATGATAACCGGCAGCGCTGATAGTTAATGAACCGGTTTCCGGTGATTCTTTAAGATTGTAGATGTAATTCTACATCGTCATGACAATTTTTATTACTTTTTATCTGATAATAGGTCTACTTTTCAGTAGCATATTACCCGGTTACTTTGCAAATGTTAGGAGCGGGAAGAGACATCCTAATTGATTATAGTGTTATTTGCTAAGTAGATATACATAAAAAATATTTTTTCATGGGTAATTACCCAAATAAACAAGGCGTTTTGAAGTTAGTATTGAGGAATACTGCTTACCATTTAAGCGGGAAAAACCTTATCTGACTTGAAAAAACCACTATCCTTATGGAAAAGATCACCATCCTTCTTGTTGACGACCACAAACTCATAAGAGATTCGTGGTGTTTTATCCTCAATAGCGACCCCCGCTTTCAGATTGTCGGGGAAACCAGCGGCGGGGATGAGGCCATAGAACTGGCCAAAATCAGGAAACCTCATATCGTATTAATGGATGTGAACATGACCCCGGTAAACGGGTTTGATGCGACGAGACAGATCCGGAAGTTTTCACCCGGTTCAAAAGTTATCGGGATATCCATGTACACAATGCCTGCTTATGCAAAACGAATGTTGCAGATGGGGGCAATGGGTTATGTTACCAAAAACTCTTCCAAAGACGAAATGTTTGAGGCTATTGTTGAGGTTAACAACGGTAAGAAATATGTTTGCGAAGAAGTAAAAGATATTCTTGCGCACCAGGAACTTGAAGATGAAGGAAGCGGGCTTCCAGATATGAATCTTCTTTCGCGCAGGGAAATTGAAATTGTTCAGTTGATCAGGGAGGGTATGTCTTCCAAAGAAATTGCCCGGCGGCTGGATATTTCATTGAAAACTGTGGAGGTGCACCGTTATAATATTCTCAAGAAACTCAATCTGAAAAATACTGCTTCATTGGTCAACTTTATCAATTCTCATGGTTTATGAATTGATGAGTTGGCAAAACCGACTTATGTGTTTTTTATTTCTTAATTGAACAGACAGCATATGAGCAGCGGCACCTTAACCCTGTGAAACTGACTGCATCGTAATTTGCTTTTGTTTTATTCCTGGTGCCGGCCATAGGCTTCTGTTTATCCAATATCTTATTTATCTATGAAGTATACGGCAGACAACAAGTTTTCATTTTCAGGAAATGAAGAAAGGACCAACAAATTAATCAACAGCCTTCGGGTAGGCGTTTTATTACAGGGGCCGCAAACAGAAATTCTTTTCAGTAACAAGGCTGCATTGAAGATGCTGGGATTAACTGAGGATGAACTTTACGGGAGATCATCCTTCCATCCCGAATGGAATGTCATTCATGAAGATGGCTCACCGTTCCCGGGGTCAACACATCCTGTTCCCGCTGCTATTGCCACAAAAAAATCTGTTGCTAATGTCATCATGGGGGTGTACAGGCCTGTTACAAAGGACAGGGTATGGCTCCTGGTGAATGCTGAACCTTTGCTGGATGATAAAGGTGAAATAAAGGAAGTGATCTGCAGCTTTAGTGATATTACAGAGCGCAAAGCAGTGGAAGAAAAGTTAACATGGTTATATCAAAGCCTTGAGATAAGGGCATTTGAATTGGCAACTTCAAACGCTGAGCTGGAGCGGTTTGCTTATGTGGCCACACATGACTTGCAGGAGCCCCTTCGTCTGGTAAGCAGCTTTATGCAATTACTGAAAAAGAAATACGAAAAACAATTGGATGAACAGGCAACGGAATATATTAATTATGCAGTGGACGGGGCCAACCATATGAAGAAACTGATCCTGGATCTGCTGGAGTTTTCAAAAGTCAGCAGTAACAGGGAAGAGTTTGCTCCCACTGATATGAATATGGTATTGAAGGATGCATCTCTTTTATTTTCCGGGAAGCTGAAAGATACAGGGGCCAGATTAATTGTCCCGGAATTGCCGGCGATCAACGCAAATACAGCCCTGATGGTACAGCTTTTTGAACATCTTATCGGTAATGCTTTAAAATACAGGAGTACCCGCAAACCGTTGATACAAATTGATTGTAAAGAAGAAGATGATGTATTCCTGTTTAGTGTAAGCGATAATGGAATTGGGATTGATCCGGAGTATTCGGATAAAATATTTATCCTTTTTCAACGGTTACATAATGATAATGAAACGTTCGAAGGAACAGGTGTTGGCCTGGCCATCTGCAAAAAAATTGTGGAACTGCACCAGGGAGCCATCTGGGTAGAATCCGAAAAAGGGAAAGGCAGTACATTTCATTTTACTATTCCCCGGCAACAAAACCAAACATATGAAAAACTATAAAAAACAGATATACCTGTTTCTATGTGTTTCATTGTTTATTGTAATAGGCAGTTTTGCTGTATTATTCTTCAACTTCCGGAAGCAGGTCAGGCTGCAAAACGAAATCCTGAAAATCGAGGCCAACCTGGTCCAGGCCGACTCTCTCACTGCAAACCTGCTGCAGATCGAATCTGATAAACGGGGCTTCCAGCTTACCAATGATGCTAATTACCTGAAAAATTTTTATAGACTAAAGTTGAACAGCAATGGTAATGTGGCCAAGCTGAAAAAAAATATTATTGCAGGCGCCGATACAGGAATTATATCCCAGATTGATTCTTTATTACAATTGCGGATAGCCAATCTTGACAGCGGCATTTTTGTTTTTACAACCAAGGGGTTTGACGCCTCCATTGCGTTCATGCAGATAAAGGGCAAGAAAAATACCCGGGAACTGCTGAATCAGAAACTGGACCTGTTAAAGGATCATCTGCTCCGGCGGTTAGAAGAAAATACATCCGTGATCAATAGCCGGAGCAACCGTAATTTAACCGGTCTTCTTATATTATTGTCAATTTTTGTTGCATTGTTGCTTGTTGCAGCAAGAACATTCAGGCGGGCGCAACAGAAAATAATCAAAAATCATATTAAGCTCAAAGAAGCGCAACATATAGCAAGGATTGGCAGTTGGGAGTGGGATATTGCTACCAACAAGCTTATCTGGAGCCAGGAGCAGTTCCGGCTTTTTGGTGAAGACCGTAAAAAATTTGATCTGACATTAGAAGGTTATTTAAGTCATTTATCAGTAAAAGAACAGGAATATACCCTGGGTTTGATCAAGGCTGCATTGGAAGGTAAAGCCAACTATGCTGTTGAGCATGAAATCATGAGGAGGGATGGTACAAAACTGATGGTTTTTGAGCAGGGCTCGGTTTTATTTGATGATGATAAAAAACCAACCGGCATGTTTGGGACCACGCAGGATATTACCGATCGTAAAAAGACTGAAGAGGAGTTGCAGCTTGTGCAAAAAAAATTCCAGCAAATTTTTGATAACACTGCTGACGGGATCTATCAAAGCACCATTGATGGAAAATTCATTATGGCCAATACCGCTATGGCAAAAATGTTTGGTTACAAAACCCCTGATGAACTGATCTGTTCAATAACGGATATCGGCGCCCAGATTTATGCCGATGCCGGTGACCGGCAAAGGATGTCAGAGTTGCTTGCCCGTAAAGACCATGTGGAGAATTTTGAAGCGCCACTATTAACAAAAAAAGGCGACATCGTTTGGGTAAGTGAAAGCACGAGGGCGGTCAGGAATGAGAAAGGCGGGATCAGATATTTTGAAGGAACGTTGAAAGATATATCTGACCGTAAAAAGGCAGAAAAGAAAGTAGCCGATTTTATGTTTGCCCTTGACCAATCTTCCATTGTGGATGTTTCAGACCCGAATGGAGAGATTCAGTATGTCAATGAAAATTTTTGCCGTATTTCCGGTTACAGCAGCGAAGAATTGAAGGGCAAAAATCACCGGGTACTCAAATCCGGTTATCACAGCAATGAGCATTATAAAAATTTATGGGAAACTGTATTAAGTGGTAAAGTATGGAGAAGTGAGGTCCGGAATAAAGCAAAAGATGGCTCTTTTTACTGGACGGACACGACCATTGTCCCTTTTGTAAATGAGGATGGAAAACCTTTTCAGTTTGTCACCATCCGCTCGGATATCACCGAACGTAAAAAGACTGAGGAAGCGCTGAATAGCAGCAAAGAACAGTACCGGCAGATCGTTGAAACAGCCCAGGAAGGTATCTGGGTACTGGATGAAAATAACTATACCATTTTCGTCAATAAGAAAATGTGCGAAATACTTGAATATTCACGGGAAGAAATAATGGGAAAGCAAAATTATTACTTCAAGGATGAGGAAGGGAAGAAAAAGGCAATGCAGGATATTGAAAGAAGAAAAGGAGGGATGACAGAGACCCAGGTTTCTAAATTCATAGCAAAGAGCGGAAAAATTGTTTGGACAAGCCTATCCACCAACCCGATTTTTGATGATGAAGGGAAATATGTTGGGGCCCTGGGTATGTTTACTGACATCACGGAGCGGAAAAAGGCCGATGATGAACTGCTGCTGGCACAAAAGAAATTCAAGGAAATTTTTGACAATACAGCAGATGGGATTTATCAGAGCACCATTGATGGAAAATTCCTTATCGCCAATCCCTCCATGGCCAGGATTTTTGGTTACGATTCACCGGAAGAACTTATCCGTTCTGTTACAGATATCAGTAAACAGATCTATGCAGACCCGGTTGAACGAAAAAAAATGGCTGCAATAATTTTAGCAGAAGGCCATGTAGAAAATTATGTGTTGAAGGTATTGACCAAAAATAAAAATGCTATATGGGTAAGCGCAAACATCCGTATTGTACGGGATGAAAAAGGAGGAATAAGTTGTTTTGAGGGAACACTGGAAGATATTACGGAACGAAAAAAAGTGGAAGAACAGTTGCTGAACCTTTCGAACCGGTTACAATTGGCTGTTCGTGCCACAAGTATTGGCATTTGGGATTGGGATATCGCTAAAAACAATACTGTTTGGGATGAAGAAATGTATCGCATTTATAATGTCAGTCCTGATGACCCCAGGACTATAACCGAGGCCTGGGAAGCCGCCGTTCACGCCGATGACCTGGAAAGAGTGAATGAAGAACTGCAGATGGCAATAAAAGGTGAAAAAGAATATGATACCGAGTTTCGGGTGATCTGGAAGGATAAAACTATCCACTACGTTGCAGGAAATGCGTTGGTGCAGCGGGATCAATCAGGCAATGCCCTGCGAATGATAGGTACAAATACGGATATTACCGAAAGAAAAGAGGCAGAACTGGAAATATTACAGCTTAACAGGAACCTCGATCAGTTTGCAAATATTACTGCCCATGACCTGCAGGAGCCCATACGCATGGTTAGTGGATTTTTGGGGTTGCTGGATAAAAAATATTATGACATTATAGATGAACAGGGGAAATCTTATATCTACAGGGCCAAGGATGGTGCAGACAGGATGAGTATTCTGATAAGAGATCTGCTTGAATTTTCCCGTTCAGGGAATAAAGCAGCCAAAAAAGAACCCGTTGATCTTAAACATGTGATGGACCTGGTGAATAAAGATTTAACCATTGTAGTAGCAGACACCCATGCCATTCTTAAAACACCGGCTTGCCTGCCTGTTGTAACGGGCACACAAAGTGCATTGTACCGTTTATTCCTTAACCTGATAAGTAATGGAATTAAATTCAGGAAAAAGGACACTGCTCCCCGGATTACACTTGCCGTAAATGAATTACCGGGTTTCTGGGAATTTACCCTGCAGGATAATGGAATTGGGGTTGCGGAAAAAGATCAGCCTAAGTTGTTCCATGCTTTTCAGCGGCTGCACCGGAAAGAGGAATACCCCGGAACAGGATTAGGCCTGGTAACCTGTAAAAAAATTGTCGAAACGCATGGTGGAAAAATCTGGATGACATCTGAAGTGGGCAAGGGTACAACTTTTCATTTTACTATCAGTAAATCACAATAGGATGCTAATTAAAATAGGTGAAGGCAGAGTGGTAAATGAAAAAATATTGTAGAACCATAAATAAACAACAAGAAGACGGCATATGGAAGAAATGACACAAATAAACATCAGTTCAGTGGATCTGCAGCAGGAACTGGAGAAAGTAAAACGGGAAAATGAAGAACTGAATAGTAAACTGGCAGAACAGGCTAAGGAAATGAACCAGTTTACTTACATAGTTTCACATGATTTGCAGGCCTCATTGCGGATGGTTACCGGGTTTCTCGAACTGTTAGAAAAAAAATATGGTGATAAACTGGATGAATCTGCCAAACAATACATTGATTTTGCAGTAAAAGGGGCATCCAAAATGAAAAGTTTGGTTTCCGATCTGCTGGAATATTCGAGGCTGAACGCTGTTACCAATGAATTTGCGGCAGTGGATCTGAATGAAATAGTGAAGGAAGTAAAAGAAAAATATCAACCTGTTATTGAAGAAACAGGAACCCTGCTTTCCATCGATCACCTGCCGGTCGTAATGGCCAATAAGATGCAGATGGGGCAATTATTTCAGCATCTTTTGCAAAATGCTTTGAAATTTCGGAGCGCGGCAGTGCCGGAAATTAATATAACTTTGAAGAAAGAGAATGGCTTTTGGGTGATAGGCGTAAAAGATAACGGCATAGGCATTGACCCGGCTTTTTTCGAAAAGATATTTATCATTTTCAGGCGGCTGCATAATGATGATATAAAATATGGCGGAACAGGAGCCGGGTTAGCGGTCTGTAAGAAAATTGCAGAGTTGCATGGCGGTGAAATCTGGTTAGAATCGGCAGAAGGAAACGGGAGCACATTTTATTTTTCTTTACCGGTTCGATCGTAATTTTTTTTCGGACAAAAAATTATATTACTATGAGTGAAGTAAACATTTTGCTGGTGGAAGACAACGAAGGCGATATTATCCTTACTACCGAGGCCTTTAAAGACATGAAACTGGATAATAAAATTGACGTAGTCAGGGATGGGGAAGAGGCGCTCAGGTTCCTGAAAAAACAGGGGCAATTTGCTGATGCCACAAGACCCCAGCTGATCTTAATGGATATTAACCTGCCGGGAATGGATGGCAAGCAGTTACTGGATATTATTAAAAAGGACGAAGAGCTTAAGGAGATACCGGTTGTAATGCTGACCTGTTCTGACACCGATGCTGATATCAGTGAATGTTATGACAAGCATGTTAACTGGTACATCACCAAACCAATTGATTATGACAAATACACGAAAGTGATGCATGAAATAGAAGCTTTCTATGTATCTTTTGTCCCTTATCCTAAAGGCGGGAAGTAATACAGTATTTAATGATATACACTTACTGTCCGGAAGTATAGAATAATTAAAAACAAGAAGATTTGCTTAATAATGAACTTAATAACTGTTTTTTTTGTATTTTTTTCGATTAATCAAAATTGTACCCATGAGTGAAATACAGATTTTGCTGGTAGAAGACAATGAAGGAGATATCCTGCTTACCCTGGAAGCATTTAAAGAAATAAAAGTAAAAAATAATATTGCTGTGGTAAAAGATGGTGAAGAGGCCATTGAATTTCTGAAAAGGCAGGGCCAGTATGCAGATAGTATGATGCCTAATTTAATTTTACTGGACATCAATATGCCCAAATTAAATGGGATAGAAGTGCTGGATTTTATAAAAAAGGATGAGAAGCTTAAGAAGATACCGGTTGTTATGTTAACGACCTCCTCTTCCGAATCGGACATTTCAGCATGCTATGAAAAATCCGCCAATTGCTTTATTACCAAACCGCTTGATTTTGGAAAATTTTTAAATGTTGTTGAAGCGATAGAATCATTCTGGTTTACGATTGCACAGCTACCGAAAACCGCGTCGTAATGACGGATCCACATAAAGGGTTATGTATTCTGATAGTGGAAGACAACCCCGGCGACCAGTATGTACTAACAGAACTTCTTGATGCTTCTGTCATAAAGATTCAATTGCTTACTACTGCCGAAACACTGGGTAAAGCGGTTGAACTCCTCCAAAAAGAAATATTTGATATCATTCTCCTTGACCTTTGTCTCCCTGACAGTTCCGGTATTGATACGTTTACAACGTTAAAGCAAGTTGCAGGTAAAACGCCGGTAATTATATTATCCGGCGTTACTGATATGAATATCGCTGTGGAAGCCATTTCGCATGGCGCCCAGGATTATCATATCAAAGGAGAGCTGGATGAAAAGACACTGACCAAAACGATACTCTACAGCATTGAACGTAAGCGTAAGCTGGAAAATTTGCGGGAAGAAAATGAACGTTACATTACGATCAGCAAGGCTGAACTCGACTTAATGCAAAGCGAGGAAATCACAAGACGGATCATAAGCTCGGCCCTTGATGCAATTGTATGTATTGATATTTACGGAAAAATAACCGTATGGAATCCACAGGCGGAAAAGATATTTGGCTGGAAACAACATGAAATACTTGGAAAAACCCTCACAGAGACGATCATACCCGCTGAAAAACATGAGATGTATGAAAAAGGGATGAAGCACTACCTGGCAACGGGTGAGGGATCGATTTTAAACAAACTGATCGAGTTCAGAGCTTTAAATCGTGACGGACAGCATTTCCCGGTAGAACTGAGCATTGTTCCGCTGACAGAAGGAGGTAACCAGTTTTTTTGTGCATTTATCCGTGATATTACCGTTCGTAAAAAAACAGAAGAAAACATACAAAAGAGTGAAGAACAATACAGGGACATTGTTGATAATATTACCGACCTGATCTGTACTCATGATCTGAACGGGCGGATCCTTTCTGCGAACAGGGCTGCAGAAAAATTAATCGGGCGCAAATTTGATCCGCAGGAGAATCTGAATATTAAAGATATTCTGACTGCCGGTACAGAAAATATGTTCGACCAATACATAGCCGATATCAAAAAAAATGGCCATGTACGGGGATTGATGAAGGTGAAAACCTATACCGGGGGAGTTCGCATCTGGGAATACCACAACACTTTGAAAACAACAGGTGTGGAATTCCCGGTTGTGCGGGGCTATGCGAGGGATGTTACAGAACCAAGAAGATATGAAGCTACTCTGAAGGAATCTGAAAATAATCTTCGCCGGGTCTTATCCAGCACAGCAGAAAATTTTTATGTTATCGACAGGAGCTGTCGTATTACCCTGCTAAATGAATCTGCAGAAAAAAACCTGTCAAAGGCATGGGGTAAGCCGGTGATTGTTGGCACAAATATTCTGGATGCTATTCCGGAAGAAAGATCCGGGTTTGTAAGAAAGAGTTTAGAGAAGGTTTTTGCCGGTGAAAAAACTGAGTACGAGGTTAATCAGTTCATTGAAGGGTTGCCGGAGTGGTTGTTGGTAAACTATATGCCTGTGAGTGATGACAGCGGAACCATTATCGGAGCTTATATAGTTACTAAAGATATTACTGAACGAAAAAAAGCTGAACTCGCATTAACAGAGAGTGAGGTACGCTACCGTTCTCTTGTCGAACAGGCATCGGATGGTATTCTTGTTACTGACCTGCAGGGGAATATCCTGGACCTTAACTCCAGGCTTTGCGGCATGTTTGGATATACAATGGAGGAAGCATATCATAAGAATGCAACCTTTTTCCTTGATCCCAAGAACTTAAAAAAACAGCCTTTACGTTTCCACCTGCTCCAAGGGGATCATTCGCTGTTATTAGAAAGACGGGGAATGCATAAGAACGGGACCGTTTTTGATATAGAACTGAATACAAGACTTATCGGTGATAATAAAGCCTTGTCAATAATCCGGAATATAAGTGAACGTAAAAAGGCCGAAGAAAATCTGAAAAAATCCATAGAGCGGTTTGAGATGATTGCCGCTATCACTCACGATGCAATATGGGAGTGGAACCTCGAAACTAATGAAATGTGGGGTAACGAGAAACATCAGCTTATGTACGGACTGGATATTACCGATCCTGTTCCGGGTGAAGAAGTGTGGAAGCAGCGAATTCACCCAGACGACCGTGAAGCGATAGTGAAAAGCCTTGAAGAAGCACTTGCATCCGATAAAAGCGTATGGGTATCAGAGTACCGTTTTCAAACTGAGTCAGGGGAGTATAAGAATATTTATGACCGCACCTATATCGTTCGGAATGAAACGGGCAAACCTGTCCGTACAACGGGAAGCATGATGGACATTACTGAACGTAAAATTGCAGAGGATAAGCTAAAAAGAAGCGAAGAGCAATTGCTCGCCTCTATCGAGAATACTCCAAATGTAGCTGTGCAATGGTATAACCGGAGAGGGGAAGTTCTTTTCTGGAACCCTGCATCGGAAAGCATTTTTGGATGGAAATCTGCAGATGCACTTGGTAAAACAACAGATCAATTATTTCTTGCACCTGAAGTAACTGCAGGATTCCTCGAAGCGATTAAAAAGATTGAAGAAACTGGCCAGACAATCGGTCCTGCCGAGTTTCAATTTCACCACCGGGATGGTAGTGAGGGTTTCTGTGTTTCTACGATCTTTTCAATTCCGTCCACTGGGGGCGAACCCTGTTTTGTTTGTATGGACGTAGATATTACCGAACGAAAAAAAGCGGAAAAATCAGTAAAAGAAAGTGAAGAACGATATAAAGCTCTGGTGGAAAATGCTCCTGAAGCATTAGTGGTATTTGATGTGGAGAATGGAAAATTCGTAAGCGTAAGTGAAAGTGCAGTCAAACTTTTCAAAATGTCCGGGGAGGAGCTTCTGAAAATAGGACCGGCAGAAGTAAGCCCTGAGTACCAGCCCGACGGGCGGCTTTCAGCAGAATCGGCGATGGAGAAAATAAGTGAAGCTGTTGGCGGAGGCAAACCATCATTTGAATGGACACATTGTGATAAAGAAGGTAACCTGATACCCTGCGAGGTCTGGCTGGTGCGCTTACCTTCAGAAACCCAGACACTGATCCGGGGCAGTATCATTGATATTGCAGTAAGAAAGAAAGCAGAACTGGCTCTTAAAGAGAGCGAGGAAAGATACAGATCCATTATCGAGCAGGCCACAGATTTCATTATGATCACCGATCAGCAAGGTAATTTTATTGATGCCAATTCCAGCTTTAATAAAACATTTGGCTACACAAAACAAGAGTTGTTAGAATTGAATATCAACAAAGTTATAGATCCGGAGCAACTCAAAATAAGACCCGTAAGGTTTGATCTGCTTATAAAAGGTGAAACAGTATTAAATGAAAGGAGAATGATGGACAGGAACGGAGCTTTTATTGATGTGGAAGCTAATGTGAAAATGCTTCCGGATGGCAGAATGATGGCAATAGCCCGGGATATCAGGGATAGGAAAAAAACTGAAGCGAAATTGAAGGAACAGGAAGAACAACTCAGGTTGTTTGTTGAACATAGCCCCGCTTCCCTTGCTATGCTTGATAACGACATGCGGTATATTATTGTCAGCCAGAGATGGATGACAGATTACAATCTTGGTGACCAGCAGTTAATAGGGAAAAGCCATTATGAAATTTTCCCCGGTATCCCGGAGCGCTGGAAAGACATTCACCGGCGTTGCCTGGCTGGGACTATTGAAAAAAGTGATTATGACTCATTTACCAGGGCAGATGGCAGTGTGGATTGGGTGCGTTGGGAAATTCACCCCTGGTATAAAGCTTCAAGGGAAGTTGGGGGGATCATCATGTTTACTGACGTCATTACCGAACGTGTAAAAGCGGAAAAAGAGCTTACAAAAGAACGCAACCTGCTACGGGCCTTGATCGATCACTTACCGGATTATATCTATGTGAAAGATACTTTGTTCAATTATTCTATTAGTAACCGGGCCTTTGTGAAGCTGGTTGGGGCTGCATCAGAAGCAGAAAATACCCGTAAAAACTCTATTGACCTGTTTGGGGAAGATATTGGCCAAATCAACATGGCCGAGGATAAAAAAATAATTGAAACCGGGGAGACGGTCATTGACCGGGACGAACCTATTATAACCCGCGAAGGTGAGAAGCTATGGTTACTTA
>JBGPKR010000036.1:0-25575 GCA_041486045.1 Chitinophagaceae bacterium
ACACCCAGTAACCGGATGGCCTGTAAATGCAGTTTTACCCGGCTGAGTAAAAGAGTAATAAGAAAAAGCCCCGGAATAAAAATGGCAATCAGGAGCATCTGCAATTGCTGAAATCGTTCTTCATTGGCAAGTCTCCGGCTTTCTTCAAGGGCTCTTTGCCTGAATTGTTCATTACTTGAAATGATCTGTAATTGCCTTACCTGGCTTTTACTGTTTACTGAATCATTGAGTTCATTTACAGAATTGATATAAGCAAAGGCGCTGTCAATATTTCTTTCCTCTTTATAATGTTCAACAAGGAATTCTGCCGCTTCCAGCTCAAGGGGAAGTAATCCGTCTTTTTGTGCAACAGAACGGGACAGTTTTGCAAAATAACCCGAAGAATCATGTTTTTCCATTTGCCGGTAGAGCTTGGCGAGACCTAATGTGGCCTCGCAATATGTTTCTTCATCATTAGCAGCCTGGAGATAAACAATGGCTCTTTGATAATTGACCAATGACTGCTGGTAGCTTCCCAGCTTACGATAGCTATGACCAAGACCGGTCAGGGATTTGCCGATCTTATAATCATCCGGCTTTTTAGCCAGGTAGTCTTCAGGTTTATTGGCCAGTTCCAGGGATTTGTTGAAATATATCAGGGCCGAATCAGAAACATTAAGGCGGTCGTAAACATCCCCCATGTTTAAAACTATGTTATACCGGAGATCTCTCACGTTAAATTGGTTCATGACTGAATCAGCTTTCAAATAATATCCCAGCGCTTTCCTGTACTCTTCCTGGAACACATACACAATTCCGATATTCATTAAAACACTGCTAAGGTTCCGGGGCTTGTTTCTTTTTTCTTCCAGCTTTAATTTTTGAATATTAAACTCGAGTGCACGGGTATAGTTACCAATTTTCACAAAGGTGTTGGCCAAAATGCCGAGCGATCTTGATTCTCCTTCCTTGTCGTTGATCTTCTTAGCCAGATATAATGCTTCCTGTGCTATTGTTAATGCGGAATCAGGGTCATATTTGTTCATAGCATAAGCCAGGTTCCACATCAGGCGCACCTTACCGGTGTCTGTGGTTTCTGCATTGAGTGATTTACGAAAGCTATCCGCAATAGTTCTTTGAGAAAAGACAGTGGAGGCAAATAAAAATAAAGCAATGGTGAATAAATAATTTTTAAGCCTCGCCCGGCGGCATCTGGTATTCGGGATCATTACCAATCAGAGTTAGAATTTGTAAAGACCGAATTTAATAATAATCTGAGTTAATAATGTATTTTAATAAAAATACATCTCTTTTTCCGGCTAATATTTGCTATTGGTAAATGGCGGGATGCACTAAAAAATAAACCGGAGCCATCATCATTACTTAACCAGTTTAACCTTCACAGCATTGGCGCCTTTAGGTCCCATTTCCACTTCGAAAATTACTTTATTATGTTCTTTTATTTCTTCTGTAAGTGAATTGATATGCACAAAAACACTTTCCTGTGTTTCAAGGTCTTTGATAAACCCATATCCTTTGGAATCATTAAAGAAAGTAACAACTCCTTTTCGTATAAGATCTTCAGGGTTGACAGGCACCTGCTTGGGAACGCCAATTTCAATGTCTTCCAGTTTTATATTAATTTTTTTCCTGGGATCGGGTGGCTTGGAAGAAAGATTTCCGTTTTCATCAAGATAGGCCAGCATATCGTCGAAGCTTTTGCCTTCCTTTGCATTTTCTTTCCGCTCCATTTTTCTTTCTGCTTTTTCCTTCCGGTCCTGTTGTTTTTTCTTTTCCCTTTCTTTTTTATTCCAGGTTTCGGCCATAATGCTTTTGTTGCTTTTATTTTTAAAAAAACTGTTTAAATTAAGAATAGAAAATCGTCATACCCGGAGGAAAGATTGCCAGTATCTCCGGCAGGTGCCGTTAAAGGTACGGTATTTCTGCTGATGCGATATTTTAACACTGCTTTGCACCCTTGCGAAACCTCGTGTGCCGGAACAATTAAATGGCTTCTCATTTTGTGACTGACAGCTATTCTTCTAACTTTAAGGCCATGCTTCAGCCCAACTTTAATCCTTTTCCTGAATTGGCAACCGAAAGGCTTTTGCTGCGGAGAATAACTATGGAGGATGCTCCCCGGGTTTTTTTTCTTCGCTCCGATCAAAGCATTTTGCAGTTCCTGAGTAAGGAACCGGCAGCAAACATCAAAGAAGCAGAAGATTTTATCACCCGGATCAATAATGATATTGATAATAATGACGGAATCATGTGGGTTATTGTTTTAAAAGAAGATCAACCTAAGGCAATCGGTAGTATCGGTTTCTGGCGAATGCTGAAAGAGCATTACCGGGCCGAGATAGGTTATGTGCTTGATCCGGGATACTGGAGAAAAGGGATCATGAAAGAAAGCATTCTGAAAACACTGGAATATGGTTTTACAAAGTTGGGATTACATAGTGTAGAGGCCCGTATCAACCCGGATAATATTGCATCCGCCACTGTGCTTGAATCAACCGGCTTTGTAAGGGAAGCTTATTTTAAAGAAGACTTTTTTCACCGGGGACAATTTGAAGACACGGCGGTGTATTCCCGGCTGAAATAATAAATAAATTAAGGACACCTGATCCATTGACAACAATTCTCCCCTGATGATTTTCAGAGAAGCACAAACAGCAGACATACCACAGATTCAGTTGGTAAGAAATTCCGTGAAAGAAAACAGCCTTTCCGATCCTGCTCTTGTTCCGGATAAAGATGTTGAAGATTATATTACACAAAGGGGCAAAGGATGGGTATGTGAAATAAATGATACTATTATTGGATTTGCAGTTGTTTCAATCAGAGATCGTAATGTTTGGGCCTTATTTATTCAACCCGGGTTTGAGAAAAAAGGAATTGGAAGAACATTGCATGATGAAATGATGGATTGGTATTTTAACCAAACTGCTGAAACGATCTGGCTGGGCACTGCTCCCGGCACAAGGGCAGAGGCTTTTTACCGGAAAGCCGGCTGGAGAGAGGCCGGCAAACATGGTAAAGGAGAAATAAAATTCGAAATGAAGGTTGAAGATTGGCGACCAGGACTTCATAAAATATTTCGAAATGTTTAGTTTCGTATTAAGCCGGGACAACCAATCCCTTTACAACAGGCGTCTGGTTATCAGTAACAATCCGGAAATATGCTATCATGAAAAAATCGCTCATTATAATTCTGCCGCTGCTGCTATCAGGCTTCATGAAGCCTTGCGATCAATTCATTCATAAACCCGGGGTCGCTGCAGCCCCGGACGGACCTTATGTGCTTTATAAAAACGATTTAGTATTTGTAAAATATATAATTGAAAAAAACGGGGCAATAGAAATACGATCGGATAGTACTGCTTTGACTGAAAAAGAGAACCTGCCAATAAAGGTTTTAACAGATGAGCCCGGCAAAACATTCGCGGTTCAGTTAAAGAAAAAACTACTGGTTGAAAAAAGTGAATATAAAAAAGTGAGTAAACAAATGGCCATCTCAGATATTGAAGGAAAGTTCAGGCCATTCAGGAAGCTGCTGCAGGCTAACGGTGTCATCGATACCAATTTCAACTGGACTTTTGGAGACGGACACCTTGTTCTTACCGGCGATTTTTTTGACCGGGGAAGCCAGGTCACAGAAGTACTCTGGCTTATTTATTCGCTGGAGGATAAAGCGAAAGAAGCCGGGGGATATGTTCATTTTATTCTCGGCAATCATGAAATAATGAATTTGAGTGGTGATATACGCTATGTCCAGTCGAAATACAAAGAGAATGCAGCGCTGCTTGGCGAACGGTACGTGGACCTTTATAGTGAAAACTCGGAATTAGGAAGATGGCTACGCACTAAAAACGTAATTGAAAAAGTTGGAAATATACTTTATGTGCATGGTGGCATATCCTCCCAAATCAACAGGATGGATATTTCCATTTCAGACATTAATGAACTGGCAAGGCCCCTTTATGCGGACAGCAGTTACCAGTATGAAAATAAAAAGCAGGAGATCGTCTTTGGTGATTCCGGCCCTTTCTGGTACCGGGGTTATTACCAGGGCAGTATAAAAGCAAGCCCGGAACAAATAGACAGCACTATTTCAAAATTCAGCATCCGGCATATTGCTACAGGCCATACGATGGTAGCGGATACTATAAGTACCTGGTTTGGCGGTAAAGTTTTTGATACAGATGTTCATCATGCAAAAGGCTTTTCGGAAGCTTTACTGATCGAAGACGGTAAATTTTACCGGGTAAATACAATCGGGGAAAAATTCCTTATAATGGAGTAAAACGGCTCCCGCTTCCTTCTACATTTTAATATCAATGATAAATGCGAACAAGAGTAAAAATATGCTGTATCTCTTCCGTGGAGGAAGCAAAACTGGCTATTCAAGCCGGTGCTGATGCGCTGGGTCTTGTTGGTAAAATGCCCAGCGGGCCGGGACCAATTGATGATGACCTGATTGCGGCTATAGCGAAAATGATTCATCCGCCGGTTTCCTCTTTTTTGCTGACGAGTGAACAATCAGCAACCGGTATTATTAATCACCTGAACAGAACCCATGTCAATACCGTGCAGGTGGTCGATGAATTAATCGAAGGAACTTACCGGCAGATCCGGGATGCACTTCCACATTTGCGCATTGTACAGGTAATTCATGTATCAGGCGGGGAGAGTGTTGAGCAGGCAATGAAAATTCATGAACTGGTGGATGCCATTCTGCTTGACAGCGGTGATCCTAAAGCAGCCATAAAAACATTGGGGGGAACCGGAAACACACATAACTGGAGCATCAGCAGAAAAATCGTTGAATTGGTTACAATACCGGTTTTCCTGGCAGGCGGCCTGCACCCTTATAACGTAGCAGAAGCTATAGCCACTGTGCAGCCTTTTGGTGTGGACGTTTGCAGCGGCGTAAGAACAAAAGGCCTGTTGGATCCCGGAAAATTAAATTCATTTATGCGTGCTGTCAATAATGTTTAAAACTCAGGCTTCATAAATTTTTCCGGGTAAAAAAGAATAGTTACTTTGTTTCATAATCACCAAAACTGATTAACATGAAAAATTTATTTGTTCTCCTGATGGCCTTTTCTTTTTTTGTTGTTTCCTGTAATAATAACAAGAATGACAAAAATCAAAATCTGAATAATAGAGATAAAGATGATTATGGCAAAAGCGAAAATCTGAATACTGATAATGCTGATAAGACCAATGTAAATACCGGCAACACTGGATGGGCTGAAAACGATAAAAACAGATTTCTGAAAGGATGCATAGCATCATTTGATGAAAACCAGTCAGAGCTTGCTAATAAGATATGTCCCTGCGTACTGGAAAAAATGGAGAAAGAATTTGCTTCGTATAGTGAAGCAGACACAAAAGAGGGTGAAACTGCATCAACGAGAATAGCTTTGCAATGTAAAGATGAAATAGTTGGGAATAGTGATAACAATAATACGGTTAGTAACTGGTCAAGAAGCGATGAAAATCAGTGGATGAAGGCCTGTACAACCCCCCTTATAGAAAGTTTGGGTGAAGAAAAAGCCACCAATTATTGCAGTTGTGTCCTGGACAAAATGAAAGAAATGTATTCTTCATTTGAGGAGGCCAACAGAAAAGGAACAACGGAAACGGGAACTGAATTAGGCAAAAAATGCGTTAAAGAATTAGGAATTGGACAATAATTATCGTCTCCGGTCTTAAGGATCATATAAATAATCTTGCCTGTCTTTTAACCGATAAATGACTCTGTAAAGGGATGTAAGAGCAACCGGTATCAGCGTTGTGAAACTTTAGGTAATATATTTAGACTGCACTATTTTTGCCCCCCTTAAATCAACTGCAAACAATGGCAAGATCAATTGCGTTTCGTGATGCACTCCGTGAAGCAATGAGTGAGGAAATGAGAAGGGACGAAAGAGTTTACCTGATGGGAGAGGAAGTGGCAGAGTACAATGGTGCCTATAAAGTGAGCCAGGGAATGTTAGCTGAATTTGGTCCCAAAAGAGTTATTGACACACCCATCTCAGAACTTGGATTTACTGCCGTTGGAGTGGGTTCAGCACAAAATGGTCTTCGGCCGATTGTTGAATTCATGACATGGAACTTTGCCGTGTTGGCTTTAGATCAAATTCTCAATACTGCCTCTAAAATGCTGGCAATGAGTGGTGGGCAAATATCCTGCCCCATTGTTTTCAGGGGAGGTAATGGATCTGCCGGTCAGTTAGGGGCTCAGCATTCGACTGCTTTTGAATCCTTATATGCCAACATTCCAGGGATCAAAGTTGTTTCGCCCAGCAATGGATATGATGCCAAAGGCTTGCTAAAGCAGGCTATCCGGTATGAAGAGGACCCGGTCATATTCATGGAAAGTGAGCAGATGTATGGTGAAAAAACTGATGTACCTGTTGAAGAATACTATATTGAATTGGGAAAAGCAGATATTAAAAAAGCCGGCCGTGATGTCACCATCGTTTCATATAATAAAATGATGAAAATAGCATTAGGCGCAGCAGATGAGTTGGAAAAAGAGGGTATCAGCGCAGAAGTAATTGATCTCCGTACTATCCGTCCTCTCGACTGGATGACTATCCTGGAAAGTGTAAAGAAAACAAACCGGCTTGTCATTGTAGAAGAACAATGGCCGTTTGGTTCTGTTTCGTCTGAAATTACTTACCAGATACAAAAAGAAGGTTTTGATTATTTAGATGCACCCATCCGCCGGATTACAGCTGCAGATGCCCCGCTTCATTATGCCCCCAACCTGGTGGCAGCCGCCCTCCCGGATATACCCAGAACAGTAAAACTGGTTAAAGAGGTGATGTACATGGCGAAATAACATTTTTTCAGCTATTCGTAAAATTACTTTTAAAAAATAAATTTCGTTTATAGTGCAGCGTTTTGACTGTTTAACCGCATCTTTACAGTGGTTTTTCATAGGATATTGGATTTTAAAAACGAGGCTGGGTTTCTACCCGGCCTCTATATTTTAGCAGCAACCTGACGAGAAGTGCTCTATAAATTTCATAAATATCCTGTAAACCTTCAACGTTTTTTCCGGCATAATCCCCTTGTAAAACTTAGCATTAACGGCATCGTTCTTGCCCTCTTCCCGTCAAATCAATTACTTTTATGGAACAAAACGACTATTTGATGGCGGAAATTCTGATTATTGACGACGAAAAAGCAATCCGGAAAACCCTTACGGAAATACTGTCTTTTGAAGGCTACAAGATCGATGAAGCGCCTGATGGTGAAGAAGGATTGAAGAAATTCAAAGAAAAATCCTACGATCTTGTACTATGTGATATTAAAATGCCAAAGCTGGATGGCATTGAATTCCTGCAAAAAGCCGGGGAAATAAATGCTGATGTGCCAATTATCATGATCTCTGGTCATGGAAACATAGAAACAGCAGTTGAGGCAGTAAAAAAGGGGGCTTTTGACTTTATTTCCAAACCCCCGGACCTGAACCGCATGCTTATTACCATCCGCAATGCGATGGATAAAGGCAGTCTGGTTACTGAAACCAAAGTGCTGAAAAGAAAAGTGAGCCGTGTGCAGGACATGATCGGTGAATCTGCACCCATTAAAAAGATCAAAGAAACGATAGAAAAAGTGGCTCCAACCGATGCCCGGATCTTAATAACCGGTGACAACGGCGTAGGGAAAGAACTCGTAGCAAGATGGGTGCATGAAAAAAGCAACCGTGCTGCCGGCCCGATGGTGGAAGTAAATTGTGCAGCTATTCCGTCAGAGTTGATCGAAAGCGAATTATTCGGTCATGAGAAAGGCTCTTTTACATCAGCCATCAAACAACGCATCGGCAAATTTGAATCAGCCAATGGTGGAACTCTTTTCCTTGATGAGATCGGTGATATGAGTGCTAATGCGCAGGCAAAAGTGCTCCGTGCTTTGCAGGAAGGAAAGATCACCAGAGTGGGGGCTGATAAGGATATTAGTGTAGATGTACGGGTGATCGCCGCCACCAATAAAGACCTGCTGAAGGAGGTAGAATCAAAAAATTTCCGACTTGACCTTTATCACCGCTTAAGTGTCATTCTTATTCATGTTCCTTCACTCAATGAAAGACGGGATGATATCCCGATCCTTGTTGAAAAATTTCTCCAGGAGATCTGCGCTGATTATGGTACGGCGCAAAAAGCCATTGACGCAGATGCGATCAGATTGCTGCAGCAATATGACTGGACAGGTAATATCAGGGAACTGCGAAACGTAGTGGAACGTCTTGTTATTCTTTCGGGAAAAAATATCACGGCAGAAGATGTAAAAAATTATGTGATGCCGAAATAGTTGCTGGTTGCTGGTCATTGGTTTCTGGTTTTTCAAAGCACAAAGTACACTCCTGATAAGAAATGGTTCGTTTACCAGCGACCAGTAACCAGTATTAGCAAAACTTTGAATATTAAAATTTTGACAGGCAGATATTTACAATACTTTTGTCAGCTATAAAATACGGCTCATGCCCTTATATCATTTATTCATTGTTTACCTTGTCGGTACGCTTATCGTTTTTCTCCCGTCGTTTGGTTTTGCAAAACTGTTTATAAAGGCCGGGGCCCCTTCCTGGAAGGCCTATGTGCCTTTTTATAATACATGGGTGATGCAGGACCTTACGAAAAGACCAAAGCATTGGGTATTCTGGCAATTCATCCCGGTGGTGGGATGGTTCATCAGTCCGGGGATATTTATTGAATTTGCAAAAGTGTTTGGCAGGTTTTCACTAGGCCAACACACATTAGCTGCTATTTTTGCCCCCTTTTATTTCCCCTGGCTTGCTTATAAAGAAGATCCGAAATTTATCGGGCCGGAAGCTGTAAAGAAACACAAGAAAAAAGGCTGGAGAGAATGGGTGGATGCAGCCATTTTTGCTGTGGTGGCCGCCACATTGATCCGGACATTTGTTTTTGAGGCATATACGATCCCTTCAGCATCCATGGAAAAAACTTTGCTGGTGAAAGATTTTCTTTTTGTCAGTAAACTCAGCTATGGCCCAAGAATACCGAATACACCCTTATCAGTTCCCTTTGTTCATAATTATCTCCCGATCGGTAACGGAAGGTCTTATATAAAATCTGTTCAGCTGCCCTACATGAGATGGTTTTCATCACCGGTAAAAAGAGGAGATGCAGTTGTCTTCAATTTCCCTGCAGGTGATACCGTTATTCATGCCAAAGATTTTGAATCGGCCCGGCCCTATTATGATCTGAAGAGGTGGCAGGTAAATGGATCGCCGGAAGAAAAAGCTTTTGCAAACAATGTTCTTAATAACCCGGATAGATATCCTATAGTTGTTCACCCGGTAGATAAAACTGACAATTACATTAAAAGATGCACGGGTGTGTCCGGGGATATGTTAGAAGTTAAAAATGATATTGTATTTATCAACGGAAAAGAGCAGCCATTACCGCCCAATAGTGAAACATATTATACTGTAACGACGAAACAAATACCTGATTTTGATATTCTGAAAGAAGAATATGATGTTGATTCTGATCCGGATAAAAATGAGTATTCAAGCCTCGGAAATAATACATTCCAGATGTTATTGACGGCAAAAGCAAAAGACAAAATGCTGCAAACCGGTTTTGCCACATCCATCATTCTTGATAAGTCATACAATGGCGGGGGCGGTGATGTATTTCCTTACGATACTCTTCATAAATGGACAAGAGATAATTATGGACCAATATGGATCCCTAAAAAAAGAGTTCCGCTCAAACTGACTGCCGAAAACTATGCCATCTATGAAAGAGCTATCAGGGTTTATGAAAAGAATGATTTTTTTCAAAAAGATGGCAAGTTCTATTTAAATGGAAAAGAAGTAACAGACTATGCTTTTAAAATGGATTATTACTGGATGATGGGTGATAACCGGCAGGGATCACAGGATAGCCGTTATTGGGGCTTTGTACCCGAAGACAGAATTGTCGGCAAAGCCTGGATGATCTGGTTCAGCTGGGATGGGGGGCCAAGATGGAAACGGTTGTTCCGCATTGTAAAATAAAGCCTCCCCTTCGAACTTCGTTCCCAATCTTCACTTCGCTCGATTGCCTCCGAAGGAGGGGTTTGGTGTTCTTAAAGCAAAATGTTATCTTAAAGTATGAAAGAAAATAAATTTCAGTTTGAATATGAGGAGTACAATGATATCAGCCAGTTGACTGAACAGGATGCCTGGTTATTAACAGAAGCCAGGACAGTGACAGACCAGGCTTATGCTCCCTATTCCAATTTTCATGTGGGTGCAGTGGCTATGCTGGAAAACGGGGAAGTCGTGGCCGGAACAAACCAGGAAAATGCATCTTATCCTGTGGGTATCTGTGCGGAAAGGGTTCTTCTCGGTTCAGTGGCAACGATTCATCCCAAAGTGCCTATTAAAAGTATTGCTATCAGCTACAACAGTGAAGAAATAAAAAGTGACCATCCCATTTTTCCCTGTGGTATGTGCCGGCAGGCATTGCTGGAATATGAAACAAGAATAAAAAAGCCGATTCGTTTGATCCTGGGAGGAATGGAAGGTAAAATCTATATCATTAAAACTGCCAGCCAGTTGTTGCCTTTTGCTTTTACAGGTAGTGAATTAAAATAAAGTCTGCACCCCATACGCCACTTTCGCTTCATGCTCCAATAACCATTTTTTTCTCCATAAACCTCCGCCATAACCTACGAGGTCTTTGTTAGAACCGATAACCCGGTGGCAGGGAACAATAATAGCCACATTATTTTTCCCGTTGGCATTGGCAACAGCCCTTGTAGCTTTAGTATCGCCTGTTCTCCTTGCCAATTCAAGATAACTGATAGTTTTAGCAAAAGGGATCAGCATCAGTTCAGCCCAAACTGACTGCTGAAAAGCGGTGCCTGGTTGATTAATGGGCAACTCAAAAATTCTCCTTTGCCCGTTGAAATATTGAATAAGCTGTTCAATACACTGGATCAGCAAAGGCGGCATATTTTTTTTCTTCCCCTCTGCCTTATGTGTTTTATCATGAAAACTAACTTCACTGATGTAGTTTTCCGTTCCGCTGATCTTCAGCAGGCCAACAGGAGAATGATAATATGTTGTATAGATATCCGCCATCATCAACCGATCCTCATTCCATTTTTAACAGCCTGTTCCGGTTGCAATAAAATTACATCTTTGTTTTCATCATACACACCCAGCACCAGGCATTCACTGATAAAGTCTGCTATTTGTTTGGGAGGGAAATTCATCACAGCAACCACTTTCCGGTGCAGCAGGTCTTCCTTTTTGTACAGTACAGTTAACTGTGCAGATGACTTCTTTAAACCTATTTCTTCGCCAAAATCAATAGTGAGCTGGTAAGCCGGTTTCCTGGCTTTTGGAAAATCCTTTACTTCAATAATGGTTCCGGCCCGGATATCTATTTTCTCAAAATCGTCCCATGTAATCATGTGGTCAAATTAGTCAAATTGGTGAAATAAGTCAAAAAAGTCATATTGGTCAAATGGGTCAAATATAGAAACGCTAAATCCAGTTAAAGGATATGACTTATTTGACTTTTATGACATGTATGACCCGTATGACTTTTCTAAGTATCTTAATGCAAAATTTGCTATATGACTCCCCTAAAAAAAGGCAGCACTATTTCAAGAAAAGATTTTGTCCGCAACGCGGCGATATTGGGTGGAGCTTTTTTCATTGTTCCCCGTCATGTGTTGGGTCGTGGTTATATCGCACCCAGCGACAAACTGAACATTGCAGGTATCGGAGTTGGCGGAAAAGGAGAGGGTGATCTCTCGGAATTTGCCAAAAGCCAGTTTGTAAACATTGTAGCCTTGTGTGATGTGGATGACAGGCAATCGGTCAAATCAAGGGAGCGTTTCCCTAAAGCGACCTATTATAAAGATTTCAGGGAAATGCTGGCCAAAGAAAAAAATAATATTGATGCCTGCTCCATTTCAACTCCCGATAATGTGCATGCAGTTGCCACATTAGCAGCCATGCAATTGGGCAAACATGTGTATACACAAAAACCATTGACACATGATATCTATGAAGCAAGAATTCTGGCACAGGCTGCAAAGAAATACAAGGTAGTAACACAGATGGGCAACCAGGGTGGCTCCGGCGATGGGGTACGCAAAGCCAAAGAAATAGTTGATGATGGAATGATTGGAAGAGTATATGAAGCACATGCCTGGACAAACAGGCCCGTGTGGCCGCAGGGCATACCTACACCATCAGGAAATTTTGAAGTACCAAAGGAATTGGACTGGAACTTATGGCTCGGCCCGGCCAAATGGATGGAATATAACCCGGCTTACCTGCCCTTCAACTGGCGGGGCTGGTGGGCTTTTGGAACCGGTGCTTTAGGAGATATGGCCTGTCATATCATGGACCCGATATACAGGATCCTGCCCATTGATTACCCTGATTCTGCCGAATGCAGTGTAGGCATTGTATGGAAAGAAATGTGGAATGATAGTCAAAACACAGATGCCTGTCCGCCTGCATCCATTATTCATTTGAATTACCCGAGGAAGGATGGAAAAGGAAATATCAAAGTATCCTGGCATGATGGTGGTTTATTACCGGAACGCCCGGATGAATTATTACCTGAAGAACCATTTGGTAACTGGGATGGAGGTGTATTGCTTATAGGTAAAAAAGGAAAATTATTATTGGATTGCTATGGCGCTAATCCAAGACTGCTGCCAACCAAACTGATGCTGGAGAAGAAAATGCCCAAAGAAACCATTAAAAGAGTTCCCGAAGGCCATTATTTGCAATGGGTGAATGCATGTATTGCCGGTTATGGCAACGCTACGACCAGTTCGCCGTTTGAATACGCCGGGCCATTCACGGAGAGTATCCTCATGGGTAACCTGGCTATCAGAAGCTGGATGATGAAAAATCCAAAACTGAAAGGTTGGGATGATAAATATCTCGGCCGGAAAAAATTATTATGGGATGCTGCTAATATGAAGGTCACCAACTTTGATGAGGCTAACCAGTTTGTGAAAAGGGAATACAGGGATGGGTATAGTCTTGAGTTATGAGTTACCAGTTACGAGACACCAATTTGTAAAATCATTTATACTTTCGGAGACTGCTCGTAACTCGCAGCTATCAACTCATAGCTATTCAAGCAACTTCACCAATTCCATTAACTCAGCCCGTTTGTATAGTTCTTTCTCCCCGGTAAAACATTTACTGAATTCTTCCAGCAATTGTTGTATGACCTGCTTATTCCTTTGCGGTTTGAAGTAGGAGCCAACAGGGGGAACAGAGATCCTTTTAAAATAATTATCTACATCCTGCTGGGTGAAAACCTGTCCTGATGTGGGGTCTATAAAAAATTCAACTTTATGAACAGGATTAGGGAGTGATTCATCCGAATAACCCGGTTTGAAATAAGCGATAATAAACTGTTTCGGAATATGAATGGCCCTGACAGGGATATCAAGCAATTCACACAAGATCAAATACAATATTCCGTTGCTGATCTGGTTGCCCCGCTTCGCTTCCAGTGATTTATGCAGCAAAAATTCATTAGGCTCTTTATAATTCGTCTCACCTCCTTTTAAACCATAGTAGCTGTATAAAATGCTGGTAACAATATTGATCTGTTCCAAAGGAGTGAGATAATTATTCAATTCCAGCCAGATGTTGCGGCGGACCTTTTCTATTTCCTGCATCACTGCTGTGGTGGATATTTCCGGGTACTGAAATTTGCATGCCAGCATGGCGCCCAGCATCAGGTCATGGTGACCCGATACGCTCCATTGACGAAAATCTTCGACCAGGTCGGTATAATGAAGACGGTGAATTAATAATTCAATGCGGTTCTGTATTTCTTCGTTGGGCGTGGTTTCCCATAAATGCTCGAGGTTGGGAATGATATTTTTTCCGTAATAAACAATTTTCTCCGACACAGCGCCGAAGACTTCTTCATCAGGGTCGTCAATTAAAGTAAACAGAGCTGAAATTTCATTGTTTGTTTCCATGGTGGCGATTATGGCACAAGATCATAACTGCTGCTGATATAAAACAGTTAAACTTTTCCACAGGCGTTAAGAAATAGTCGGGAGTTCTTAGTTCGGAGTTCAGAGTTCAGAGTCAAACTCCTGATAGCTGTATTGTTTATTCTAACTATAGTTCACTGACTCCGAACTCTGAACTGGGAACTCTGAACTCCGAACTAACGACTCACAATTTCTTAGCAACGACCATCCAATCCCATGGCTTGGGTTCTTTCAACCACTTCGGTGGCTTTATGAATTCAGTATCCCAGTTGTATTCTATTTTTTGAAAATCTTCAGCAATAAATTTTTCATTGGCCAACAGCAGCTGCAATTCTTCCTTTAAGTAATGTTTATGCGAAACATCATCAATGTCGGCATTGCCCTGGCGGATATTATTCCATTTTTTTAAAGCTTCCTTTGCATTTTTTGTTGCCGGGAAAAGACTCTTGTCGATCTTCCATTGCTGCTGAATGATACTGGTCAGCAGGAAAGACTCCAATGAAGGAATGGTAATAATTATCCGTCCGCCTTTCTTTACGCAGGCCGACAGGGACTGAAAGAAAATAGTTCTGTCCTTCAATGAGGAAGTAAGAATAGCATTGATGCAGATGCCGAAATCACATTCGGGCACTTTGGTATTCCTGCCACTCATATCAGCCCGCAGATATTCTACATTTTTATACTGCGGATATAGTTGTTTGGCAATTTCAAGATTTTTAGCAGAAATATCTACCGCATATACTTTTTTAAAAGCAGGGGAGAGCACCGGCAGCCATTTTCCAATGGCGCAGCCGATATCAATGACTGTTTTATTTTTTGAAGCATGTTTCTTAATAACTGAACGGATGAGTGCTTTCTTATCATTGTGCAGCACATCGAATATCTCATCGGCGTAGGTAGGAGCTATTTTTTCCCAGTAGTGTCTTTTCATTCATCCTGGTTATTGATAAAGCCTTTTTTATTTCTTCTTTTCTTCGCAGTTTTTTTTGAAGGAGGCTCCTTCGCCGCTTCCTTCTTCGGTGCTGGTTTTTTCCCATCTGTCGGACCTGCCTGTCCGGCAGGCAGGCGGGCAGGCTTCGGCGCTGCCTTTTTCTTCCCAAAAGCATTTGGTACCTGCACCCCGATCATTTTCTTTATGTCCTCCAAAGAAATAGTGGCAACTTCTTCTGCAGTGTATTTTGTACCATCTGCTTTCAAATCAAGTCTTACTATCTTTTTACCAAACTTGATAATCGGGCCCCACCTGGCATTCTCCACCGAAATTTTTTCATCCGGCCATCTTTGTATATAACGGTTAGCTTCTTTTTTCACTTTGGCATCAATCAGTTCATCCATTTCTGCCTGTGTCAGTTTATCAAAGTTGTATCGCTTTGGTACATTGATGAACATACCATCCCATTTAATATAAGGACCAAACCGTCCTTTTCCTTTGGTAATTGGTTTGCTATCATAAATGCCAACCGGTGCATCAGCAATTTGTTTCTGCTTTATATAATGAATGGCTTTCTCGAGATCAACAGTACCCAGGTCGGTACCTTTGGGAAGAGAAATGAATTCTTCACCCCATTTTACATAAGGGCCGAAACGACCCACATTCACTGAAACTTCTTTTTCTTCGTACAGACCCATTGGACCCTGCGCACCAAAAAGATTCATCGCTTCTTCATAAGTAATTGTCTCAATACTTTGTCCGGTGGGCACTTTGGCAAACCGGGGTTTTTCCGTGTCGTCGGCAACGCCGATCTGTATCATGGCGCCATAACGTCCCATCCTGGCAACAACAGGTTTACCGCTTTCGGGGTCAACACCCAATTCTCTTTCCCCTTTGATCCGTTCAGCATTTTCAATGGTATTCTCAACATCTTTTTTAAAGGGGATATAAAAATCATCGATCATTTTATTCCACTTCATCTTGCCTTCGGCTACTTCATCAAATTCTTCTTCGATCCGGGCCGTGAAGCTGTAATCCATGATGTCGTCAAAATATTTATTCAGGAAGTCGGTAACAACTAATCCCAGATCCGATGGAAACAATTTTGATTTTTCCGCACCGGTGGTTTCACTGTCCAGTTTTTTACTTACGTCATTCCCTTTTAATGTGTAAACGCCGAAATACCTGATCACACCGTCCTTATTTCTCTTCTCCACATAACCTCTCTTTAAAATAGTAGATATGGTAGGTGCATAGGTGGAAGGACGGCCAATTCCCAATTCTTCGAGCTTCTTTACCAGCGATGCTTCTGTGTAGCGGGGTAGTGGCCGGCTAAACCTTTCTGTCGCTTTCATTTCTTTCAATGGCAACTGTTGTCCGACTGATAAGGGGGGCAACATTCCCTCATTTGCTTCTTCTTCCAGTTCGTCATCATCTTTATCTTCCCGGTAAACTTTCAGGAAGCCATCGAATTTCAACACTTCCCCCGATGCAGTGAGTTCTTCTTTGTTTGTTGATATTTCAATTTTAGCAGTCGTTTTTTCCAACTCAGCATCCGCCATCTGGCAGGCCATTGTTCTTTTCCAGATCAGTTCATACAATCTTGCCCATTCCGGCTCGGCAATAGAAGAATTGCTCATGTAAGTCGGCCTAATGGCCTCGTGGGCTTCCTGTGCACCCTGGCTTTTGTTTTTGAATTTCCTGAACTGGTGATATCCTTCGCCATACATTCTTTTCACTGTATTGGTAATATCACCCAGTGCTGAATTACTCAGGTTCAAACTGTCGGTACGCATATAAGTAATGTACCCGTTCTCATACAACCGTTGCGCTATCTGCATCGTTCTGGCCACACCATAACCTAATTTTCTTGATGCTTCCTGTTGCAATGTGGAAGTGGTAAACGGCGGAGCAGGGGAACGCTTACCTGGTTTTACCTGTATATCAGTGACCTTATAGTCTGCGCCGACACAACTCTTTAAAAATGCTTCTGCATCTTCTGCTGTATTTTGTTTTTTCCCTTCCGCAGCAAATGTTACCGGCTTATCTGAAACATCATTCGCTGTAAATAATGCTTCAATCTTATAAGTACTGAGCGGAACAAAAGCATTGATCTCTCTTTCTCTTTCGGCGATCAATCTTACCGCTACACTTTGTACGCGACCAGCACTCAGGTTGTTCCGCATACTCATTTTGCGCCAGAGTATCGGGCTTAATTGAAACCCCACGATCCTGTCTAATATTCTCCGGGCCTGTTGCGCCATCACGAGGTTCATATCCAGTATCCGGGGATTTTGAACCGCCTCCTGTATCGCCGTCTTGGTGATCTCATTAAAAACAATGCGTTTGGTTGTTTTGGGATCAAGACCAAGCACTTCACATAAATGCCAGCTGATGGCTTCACCTTCCCGGTCCTCATCCGTCGCTAACCATACTTCATCGCTTTTATCAGCCAACCTTTTTAAATCAGCCACCACTTTTTGCTTTTCCGGGGGAATAATATAAGTGGGCTTAAATTTTTTCTCCACATCAATGCCCATTCCGGCCTTCTGCAGGTCGCGAATATGGCCAAAACAACTCTTTACCTGGAAATCACTCCCCAGGATCTTTTCAATCGTTTTTGCTTTCGCAGGGCTCTCAACTATCAACAGATTTTTCGCCATAATTACACCATATTATATATCACAAAACCGCTTTTCAGCGGCCGCAAGGTAGAGCAAGAATAATAAATTTTTTGAGAATCTTCGTTTCTATTAATAATTCCCGTGGTATTATGACGCTGTTTTACGCAGGAAAACTGCGTTCTATCTCAATTATTGCTTAAAGAAAAAAGCAATTCGTTCAGCCCATCTTTTATACTCTATGGCAGACGGATGGAGTCCATCAGAAGCCAGTAACGAGTGATCAACTGCTGCTTCTCTTGTCCACGGAGTAATATCTATATAATGAATATGATACTGTTCTGCAATTTGTTTATTAGCTGCATTATAGGCGTCAATCTCCCTGGCTATCTGCGCCCTGTCTCTGCCATCAGCAAACGGTGTAACACCCCAATCAGGAATGGAAAGCACAACAACTCTTTCAGCTTTGGTGCCGGCATAAGCAATTGCTTTTTTCAGTAACTCTTCAAACTCAGGTTTGTAATTATCAACCGACCTGCCACGGTATTGATTATTCACACCGATGAGCAATGAAACAAAATCATAAGAAGAACGTAAAGGGTCTGCATTGTTTGCGGCAACAATTCCCGCCTCCAGTTCATCAGTCGTCCAGCCTGTTCTGGCAATGATGCGGGGAGGTTGAAAGTCCATGGTATCATTTTTCATCAAAGCACAAACCTGGTTGGGAAAATTATCCTGCGGCAAAACCATTTCACCAATAGTATAGGAATCACCTAAAGCGAGATAATAAAACTTTTTTGCTGTTTGGCCTGGTACTGACATGGATAATTCATTCTTCCGGCAGGAAAAACCGCCGGTAATAAAAAACAATATTACTAAAATCAGTTTCATAAAAAGTCAACAATCAATTTAGCCACTTTGTTGTCACGATAGATCCGGCGATGACCAAGTCCTTTTGTGATTACGAATTCAATATTAGCATAGTTTTCCGATTTTACCTTCAGTACATCACTGAGCGGTGTGGTATCATCTTCTTCATCATGCAGCCATAGCACTTTAGCCCTGATATGCTTCATGGCTCTCCTGATGGAATACCATGCCGGACCGACTCCGCCTTTCTTTATGATCAATTGCTCAAATTCCGGCCTCAATGCGGGGGCTAATTGTAAAAATTTAAAAAAACTGTCAATGGCTGAACTTGTTTCCGTGGCTGGTGCGATCAATACCAGCCGGTAATCGGCTGTATGACTGATCTCTTCCAAAGCAAGACAAACAGCCAAACCTCCGAATGAATGTGCCATATACGACTGAACGGGACCGTAACGCCTGTTTATCTCCTGGATCGTCCTTTTATAAAGCGGGGCATTAATTTGTTTACCCTCGCTGCGTCCATGTGCCGGCGCATCAAAGGCTAGCACTTCATAGCCTTTTGCTGTGAGGGGTTTTATATACTTGTCAAAATTGACAACAGTTGATTCAAAACCATGAATAATGAGTGCTTTTTTTCCGGCTGGGTACCCGCCCGCCTGCCCGACTGAGTCATTCAGGCGGGGATGACCTGGTCGGACGTGATTCCAGCGCCAGCCCTTTACAATAATATCATCAATTTTGAAATGTAATTTCTCTGCCTGTTCAAATATTTTGGGCAGGGGCTTTTTATTCCGTTGCCGGGGTGTGCAAAAGAGCTCAAAAGCCTTTTTGGCAGCTTTCTTTCTGGAAATGGAGGAAAGAAGTTTGAATTTTGTTCTGATATAACTGAGTGCCAAACGCTGTGATAACTTCATACAGCGCAAAAATAGGATGTACCTTTATACTTTAGTGAGTAGTGCAACTCTCCGCCCATCGGCGGAGAATCAGTATATTAATAATAAAGAAAACAATTGGGGCTATGGATATTGTAATAATAGGTTCGGGTAATGTTGCAGCGGTGCTGGGTAGGAAATTCAGGACGGCTGGTCATCATATTATCCAGGTAGCAGGCCGTAATGCTGCTGCTGCCAGCGCACTGGCATATGAATGGAATACAATGTCCACTAATTACCTGAGTGCCATTAACCGGAATGCTGAGATTTATATCATTGCTGTAACTGATGTGGCAATTACTGATGTGGTCAGGGAACTTAAATTGCCCGGTAAGATCGTGGCTCATACTGCAGCTTCCGTACCCAAGGAGGTTTTAAAGAATGTGACAGAACATTATGGCGTTTTTTATCCATTGCAAAGTTTGAGCAAGGACATGAAGAATTTACCTGATATGCCTGTTTTTTTTGATGGCAGCGATGATCTTACTAAAAGAAAACTGGAAACTCTTGCTCATTCTATTGCGAAAGTGAAAGTAGCCGAGGCAGGTAATGATGAAAGACTAAAATTGCATGTAGCTGCAGTGTTTGTCAGCAATTTTGTCAACCACCTTTATACACTGGCTGAAGAATATTGCAGCAAAGAAGGCCTTGATTTTAAACAGTTATTGCCTCTTATTGAAGAAACCGCTTCAAGAATAAAAGATATTTCGCCCAAACAGGCCAAAACAGGCCCCGCACTGCGGCATGACAGTGAAACCATTCTCAGGCACCTGGAACTTTTAAAGAACCATCCACAACTGAAAAATATCTATGTATTACTGACTGAAAGTATTCAGCAGATGAAATGAAAAAAGTCGTTAGCCCGTAGTCATTAGTCGTGAGCCTGGACTAATGATTATTGACTAACGACTCAAGACTCACGACTGGTTCACAGCTTTTCCCGAACAAGTAAATGCATTCTTTGTTTTACCATTATTTTTGCGACCCGCTTTCGCAATAAAGCTATAGCAGGCAATCCAGCCTTTGCATAAAGCTATGGCTGGCAAAGCCGAAAAAAGAAAAGATGTACAAGGTTAAATTCAAATTTGAACAGAAAGGACTGGAGCCGGTTATTCTTGAAAATGTGGAACCCGGGCAATCCCTTTTGGAAATTGCCCTCGGGAATGATATTGAATTGCATCACAATTGCGGTGGTGTGTGTGCCTGTACTACCTGTCATCTGTATATAGACAAAGGAATGGAATACATTGATGAAATAACTGACAGGGAAGAAGATTTTATTGACAGGGCTACCAATCCCCGGCTGAATTCAAGGCTGGGATGCCAGTCGTTGTTGAATGAGGGGGAAGGAGAGATAGAAGTAACTTTGCCCGACCAGACACAATTTTTAGGAGAATAATGAGAGAAGCTTCGAGCCTTGAGCTACGAGTTGTGAGCTATGGAAACCAGTAACCAGCAACCAGAAACAAGTAACAAGATCATGAGCCATTTTGAACCCCCGATACACTGGAACGATCATGAAGATATTGCCCAGAAACTGTACGAACGTTTTGGCGATGATTTCAATGAGGGAAAAATATACCGCATCCGTTTTACTGACCTGCTTGAATGGGTGTTGCAGATACCCGGCTTTTCAGGCAAAAGAGAAGAAAGCAACGAAGGCCACCTGGAAATGATACAGAGTGCCTGGGTGTATGAGTGGAGGGATAATCAGAAATAGGAAATTGGGGAATTTTTCTAGATCAGCAGGTTTCATCATGTAAAAGTCAATTTCCCAATTTCAAAATTCTAAAATTTCAAAATCAAATATGAATATCCTCGAGTTATTCAAGAAAATCACCACCTTCATTTTTGACATAGATGGTGTGCTTACTGACGGCACGGTGCTGGTATTGGATAATGGCCTGCAGGCAAGACGAATGCATATTAAGGATGGCTTTGCCCTGCAGATGGCGGAGAAAAATGGATATAAAGTGCTGATCATTTCGGGAGGTAATTCGCCTCAGGTGACAAAACGCCTGGAAAAACTGGGTATCAGTAACGTTCATATGTCAGTGCTGGATAAGAGATCATTTGTGCTGGATTACATGTCCAAAAATAAATTAAAAACCGAAGAAGTATTGTATATGGGTGACGATCTGCCCGATCTGCCAGCCTTATCCGTTGTTGGCTTAGCTTGTTGTCCTGCTGATGCTGTGAGCGAAGTGAAGGAAGCCGTGCAATACATTTCTCCTCTCAATGGCGGCTTTGCCTGTGTAAGGGATGTTATTGAAAAAGTCCTGAAACTGAATGATCACTGGCATTACCGGGTGGATGTGACATCGAGATAAGAGGTCTGAAGTCCGAAGTACACTAAAGTAAAACCTTTACATAATATTATTACCGGCGAACCCGGACTTCTGACCTCAGACCTCATACTTCTGACCTCCGACTTCTTTCAGTATCTTTCCTCAAATTTTTTCCATGAAACTGATTGGGGCTTTTTTGAAACTGGTGCGACTGCCCAATCTCTTCTTTATTGCGCTGTCCCAGGCGCTGTTTCAATTCTGTATTTATCATCCGATGCATAAAGGAATTATTCCTTCAAATGACCTGCTTCATTTTATTTTTCTGTCATTAGCTTCTTTACTGATAGCCGCTGCGGGGTATATCATCAACGATTATTTTGATATCAATATTGATGAGGTGAATAAACCCGGCAGGATGGTGGTGGATAAGGTTATACACCGCCGCTGGGCCATTGCCTGGCATTTCATGCTGAATTCAACCGCACTTGTCCTGACCATTCTTGCACTTCCTTTTTTGCAGAAATGGTACCTGATCCTTGCCAATATGCTTTGTATGGCCTTGCTCTGGTTTTATTCCACGAGTTTTAAACGAAAATTGCTGATAGGCAATATTGTCATTGCATTGCTGACTGCCTGGACGATCCTTATTATCTTTTTTTCAAAGGTCAATTTAGCTGATGCTTTCGGAAATGGTTATACGCATCATCATAAGTTTTTCCGGCTGGCGATCCTGTATGCGGGATTTGCTTTTATTATTTCATTGATCAGGGAGGCCATCAAGGATATGGAAGACATGCCCGGTGATGCAAAATATGGCTGCCGCACCATGCCCATTGCATGGGGAGTGAATGCGACAAAGGTCTATGTGGCCGTTTGGCTGGTGGTATTGATTGCATTACTGGTAGTGATACAGATCTACATACTCCAATTCAAATGGTGGCTGCCTATTGCCTATAGTGTGGCAGCAATTATCTTCCCGCTGGTTGTTGTATTGTTACAACTGAAACAAAGTACAACAGCTGCTCATTATCACCGGCTGAGTAATATCACCAAGCTGGTCATGTTTACCGGCATTCTTACTATGATCTTTTTCTATTTCTATCTATGAACAAAATCATTTTAGCTTCCCGATCCCCCCGCCGCAAACAATTATTGGAATGGGCCGAAATTCCTTTTGAAGTGGTGGTGCAGGAATCCAATGAACATTTTCCTCCCGGGTTAAAACCGGAAGAAGTTGCGATCTATATTGCCAGGAATAAGGCAATTGCCGTGCAGCAAAAGAGAAACAGCAATGAAATCATCCTGGCAGCCGACACTATCGTTGTATTGAATGATCATATAATCGGCAAGCCTGTTCACCGGGAAGAAGCCATTACCATTTTGCTGGCGCTATCCGGGGAAAAACATAAAGTGATAACCGGTGTGGTAATAAGAAAAGCAGAAGAAGAAATTTCATTTGCCGATACCACTGAAGTTGAATTTCACGACCTGGTTACAGAGCAGATAGAATATTATGTAGATAAATACAAACCCTATGATAAGGCCGGGGCCTATGCCATACAGGAATGGATAGGAGTGGTGGGTATCAAATCAGTTAACGGGGATTTTTATAATGTAATGGGTCTTCCGGTTAGCAGGGTGGTCAGGGAATTACACAAAATAATTGGTTGAAAAAACATCAGACCGCGGTGAAAAAGCATAGGTAGCATTAAAGCACCTGGTTATTTTCGTTAAGACAGTTAATGGAAAGGTTAATGAGGAATGAAAATGAGAAATAAGGAATAAAAAATAAGGAATGAGAAAGTAAACGTTTTGAATGATCGAACGGATACTTATTGAAAAGAATAAATGAAATGCTTAAACAGTAACGTAGCACTTCCTTATTTCTCATTCCTTATTCCTTGTTTCTCATTTTGTATTTCTAATTTCATTTTAATAAATGAGAAATAAGAAATCAGAAAGTAATTAATGGAAGATAATAAAAGAAAAGTTGATCTCGAAGACCGGTTAGTGAATTTTGCATGCATGTGTCTTGAGGTCTGCGAATTATTGCCTTCTACAAAAGCAGGTCAAAACCTGGAATACCAGTTGTCGAAAAGTGGCACGGCTCCAGCTCTAATTTATGGCGAGGCACAGTCGGTTGAATCCGGTGCCGACTTTGTCCATAAATTGAAAATGGTTTTGAAAGAAATAAGGGAATCAAGAGTAAATCTGAAAATAATAAAAAGAAAACCGATTGTAGTTCATGAAAAGGTTGAAATTGCTTTTAAGGAATCTAATGAGTTACTGGCGATTTTTCTGAAAAGTGTTGAAACCGCCAAAAGTAACAACGAAAAGCAAAAAAAGTAACGAATTACTTCTTTATTCCTTATTCTTTATTTCTTATTCCTTATTTCAATCCTCGGCCATGACCGAACGCCTGCTGCAATTCATCTGGCAATTTCAATATTTTAATAAAACTGAACTGGTCAGCACGCATGGCGAAACGGTACAAGTAATTTTCGCCGGCCAATACAATACCAACCAGGGGCCTGATTTTTCCGATGCAAAGATCAGGATCGACAAGACCACCTGGGCAGGAACGGTTGAACTGCATATTAAAACTTCCGGCTGGAACAGGCATAATCATCAAAACGATAAAAATTACAATAATGTCATTCTTCATGTGGTTTGGGAAGATGACGGAGGCCGTCCCGATAGCTATCGGGACGTTCCGGCCAATTCAATGGAACGGAGTACCGCTATCCCTGTCCTGGAACTGAAAGACAGGGTTGCAAAGATCCTCTTACATCGCTATGAAGAGCTGATGAATTCCACTTCTTTTATTCCCTGTGAAAAAATGATCCCTACAGTAAAGGATATAACCTGGACAAGCTGGAAAGACAGGTTGCTGGCAGAAAGATTATCGAGGAAAGCGAAAATTGCAGAAAGTTATTTACGGCAAAACAACTATCACTGGGAAGAAACATTCTGGTGGTTGCTGGCAAGAAATTTTGGCGCCAGGGTAAATGCGGATGTTTTTGAAGCGATAGCCAGGTCGGTTTCAGTAAGTGTACTCGCTAAACATAAAAGCCAGGTGCAACAATTGGAAGCATTGCTGCTTGGGCAGGCTGGTTTGCTGGACAAAAAATTTGCTAACGATTATCCAAAACTTTTGCAACGGGAGTTTATCTTTCTGAAAAAAAAGTATAAACTGAGATCAATCCATCAGCCCATCCATTTTTTAAGAATGAGACCGGGAAATTTCCCGACCATACGTTTGGCACAGTTGGCAGCATTGATCACTGAATCGGCCCATCTGTTTTCAAAGATAAAAGAGGCGAAGTCGGTAAAAGAGATCAGTAAGTGGTTTGATGTAACGGCCAATGATTACTGGCATTATCATTACCGCTTTGATGAAGCATCTTCCTTCAAAAAGAAAAAACTGGGGGCTGCGATGATTGATAATATCATCATCAACACTGTTGCTCCGGTGTTATTTGCCTATGGCACTTATCATGATGAACAAAAGTACAAAGACAAGGCACTGAAATGGCTGGAAGCAACTGCTGCAGAGAGCAACTCCATCAGCAAAGGATTTCAGCAATTGGGTATTGAGAATAAAAATGCTTTTGACAGCCAGTCAATTATTGAGCTCAAAACACAATATTGTGATAGGAAAATGTGTTTAGATTGTGGAGTGGGGAATTATCTTTTAAAAAACACATAAGAAATGAAATCTAGGTTGTCAATAATAGTTTTGGTAATAATAATGAATTTTATTCCCGTCAATCCAAAAGCCCAAGAGCCCTATGAATGGTCAAAGCAGGCCTGTATAGATGACATTAAACAATTTTCGCCATATTGGATAAAAGATAGTCTTTGCAATAACGGTTTTAGAACGATGGTGGCTTTTACTCCTTTTTTTTCAAATTGTTCATTAATTGGGA
>JBGPKR010000037.1:0-25485 GCA_041486045.1 Chitinophagaceae bacterium
ATGATCAACGGAAACCGGGCCGTCTGATTGATTAAAATACCAAATAGAAATGGGTAAACTAAGCATTGAATCCCGGGTTTTCGGCATAATTTTTTATCTTGTATAAACAATACTACCGATGCCTTAAACCCGGAAGCATTTAATTGTTCAAATCCAGGCTATGAGATTAAAACTGACAATCACCTGCTTATTAGCCCTTACTATTGTGCTGATAAATTCCTGCAGTAAAAGTGATACGCAAACCGTTGACCCTTGCACCGGTGTTAATTTTACCATCAATCATACCCATACAGAATCAGTAGGCAGTTCCAATAATGGAACTATAACCATCCTTGCCCCCCGCGGCGACACGATCGCTTATAAATTGAATAATGGCAGTTACCAGGACTCCTGGTACTTTATCAACCTGGCGCCCGGCAATTATATCGTTACAATCAAAAACCAGAAAGGATGTACCGATACAGCTCAAATAATTATTCTGAATTATGGACCTAAATATGCGGCGGTTAAACAATTGATCAGTGGCGGTGGCGCAGGTGGTTATTGTGGTCCCTGTCATGTTAACGGCGGAATGGATGGCGGCAAAAATTTTGACACTGATATTTCTATTATAAACAGTTGGGACAGGATAAAAGCCCGGGCAGTTGATAATATCCCTTCTCCGATGCCACCGGCGCCTAATGTTCCTTTAACCAATGTTGATAAACAAAAAATTACTGATTGGGTGAATGCGGGGCACCGGCAATCAGATTAAAAAATTTATTTTATAGATTTTAATCATTTTGTAAAAATTATTAACCTCCTACATTTATACCTATACTAAGGGTAACCGGAAAAATATCAGGGTTAAAATCATAACTAATTGACTTATAAAAGTCATATTTATCTGTAAAGGCCTGGCTTCTGAATGGAACAAATACGGTCATACTTACTTTATTATTTTTTTTCCCTACATTAAAATCAAATCCTCCACCTGCGGTAAACCCAAAATAAGTTTTTTTAAAAGCAGCCAGTCCAAAAGAAGATTTTGCTATCAGAACGGCATTATAGCCATACATAGCTACCAGGATCGGTGTCCAGGATTTTTTGGGGGATATCTTCCAGGAAAGGCCGCCATTATATCCTAATTCAACAAAGTTGTAACCTCCACCAGCAAATATTCCAATATTCTTTACAGGTAAATATTCTACTTTAAACCCAAGACCCCCATAATCAAATCCGGCGCCTATACCACCATAAAAAGCTGTTTTTTTGCTGTTACTATTTGTTTGCCCGTAAGAGGAGGATAATAGCAAAATAAAAAATAATAGAAAAAATGTTTTTGGTTTCATTTGACTTCCTGTTATTTATAATGATTATAATTGGAAATATTTTCAATTAATTCATTATAAACCTCCAAAACAATTAATAAATTTAATATAACTTTCGTCACCTGACTTATTACCTCACCTTCAGCATCGGCCACACTTTCTGTATCACCCCGTTTTGCAAACGGGCATAGTAAATACCGGTAGGCAGTCCTTCAGAATTGAAAGTAACCTGACCCGATGTAGCAGCAGGATAGTCTTTTTCCAGAAGGGTTATAATAACCCGGCCCAATGTATCAATGACCTGGATAAGCGTATGCCCGCCTTCAGTTTTGAAAAATATTTCCGTACTGTTTGTAAACGGATGCGGGTAATTATAAATGATCTTATCGCTGACAGGAGGTGGAGGAGTGACAGCACTGCAGGTAAGGCTGCTTTTGAACAATGGTAATGATTGCAGCTGGTTGTTGATATTCGGAGGGTATAAGCCTGCTACAACAGTTTTGTCCAAACAGAACCATTTTTCAAGTATGGTGGAGTAAATGCTTCTGAAATCATACTGCATCGGAACATTATCATTCACTGTAGGATTCGCAGGTATATCAGGATTATTTCCAAGCACCCCGCTTTCCACCATGTTGCCAAAAACAAACATCGGTGCAGCTGCGCCATGATCGGTTCCCACACTTGAATTTGATTTTATCCGGCGGCCAAATTCGCTGTATGTCATTCCAATCACCCGGTTTTGGATTTGTAAAAATTGCAGGTCGTCCTGGAAAGCTTTTATTGCATCTGAAACTCTTTGTAATAAAGTGGCATGTGTGCCGGTTGTCGTATCAGCAGCATTTACCTGCACTGAGTGATTATCAAATCCACCAAAGCTCACCATATAAATTCTTGTTTTTAATCCTCCTCTTACCAAACGGGCTACAATTTTCAGTTGATCTCCAAGAGAATTGTTTGCAGGGTAAGTTAACTGTTGCGTTACCGAATTGGCAGCATTCAGGATAACGCTTGAATATTTTTGTGTTTGCTGATTGACTAACCGGATATATTTTAATTCTTTACCGGCAGGTGTATTGGGAACAGGATCAGTGGTTCCGGAGATCAGGTTATAAAATGATGTGGCGCTGGTAATACTCATACCCATATTCACAACAGGTCCCTGTGTGGTTAATGTGGTAGTGGACCCGATCTGTATGGCGAGCGGGTCAGGTGAAGACGTATTGGGATAACCAACAGGAAAATTCGGGTATTCATAGTTTAAATAACGGCCTGCCCATCCGCTGAATACTTCCTGGTCGCTATTGGAACCACTCATCCAGATATCGGTGGCACGGAAATGGGAAAAATTCGGCTGCGGATAGCCCACTGCCTGTATGATCTTCATATTACCGCTGTTAAAAATATTCTGCATGCCGGTCATGGCAGGATGCAAACCGGCAGCAGAAGTGCCGCTTAAAGAAAGAATACGGTTCTGCGGAATGGCAATATTGGATCTTGCATTGAAATAATTTGAATAAGTGGAAATGGGTATCACTGTATTTATTCCATCATTTCCTCCTGCCAGTTGAATGATCACCAATACATGATCTGTATCGGTGATGCCCTGCATCAATGCCTGCACCAATGGCGAATCAGCGCCAAAAGCTTTTACAGAATATCCATTTATCAGCGCCGGCAGCAGGGTGGCTGCCGGTATGCCTTTTTGTATAAATTCTCTTCTTTTCATTTCTTTCTTTGTTAATATGAAAAAATGACACTATGCTAACTGGTACTCTGACAGGTTAAAGAAATACTGGAACAACTGTTTGAGCCGGTTATTCACCACATTGAAATTGGGAACAGTCGGACTGGCCAGGTAAGCCATCCAGGCATTGGTCCAGTAATAATCATACAACTGGTTGCTCAGCAAGATCTGGATCTTGATTGATTTTTTTGTTTCATACGACAATTGATTACGGAAAATATATTTCAGCGCATCATCAATCAGGTCGCCCGGATTACCCGGGTTGGAAAACTGCTGCACATAAGGAACGAGGTTAAAGATCACCTTTTGTTGATTGCGGGTAAACCCGGTGTTGACCATCGTATCAGTAAACTGGTTTCGTTTTGGCAATGAATCAGAGTTGATCCAGATTTCATGAAACGATGGTTCCTGGTAATAGGCCGGTAACCCTGAAACGTTTGGAGGGTCATGCAGGCTTTGACCAGTAACTACCATGTTGGAATAAAAGAAATTCCACATGCCGTAATTGGTGTCCCAATCGGTCAATGGCGGAAAAGTGGTATTCATTTCACGAAGAGAACCAATGATGTGATCGGCCGGGCTTTTAATGTAGCAGTTCTGATTTAATACATCAAAGAAATGCTCGCTTTTAAATAAAGCAGACAATACAGGTTTGATGCCATAATTATTATTCCTGAAAATGGCAGCCAGTGGTTCAATCACATTTGTTTCAGTAGTGGCATCAATAGCATAATAAATAAAGAAACGGTAGAGTTTCCGGCAAATGAATTTGGCACATTCCTGGGTACCAAAGATCATATTCAGCAGGTCAGTTAATTCAAGCTGCCCGGCAGTGGCGCCGGTTCTGCCCGTAATAACCGTATTATTAAAGAAAGCCGAAAATGTTTTATTAACTGTGGAATGTCTTGCAGAATTGAATACAGATGTATAAGTGGTCCCATTGATCTGCCAGCCTGTTAACACTTTAGCGGCTTCTTTAACATCATTTTCGGTGTATTGAGAACCGGGCCCTTTACCAAGGGTAAATAATTCCATTAGTTCTCTTGCATAGTTTTCATCCGGTGCAGTAGCCACATTCAGGTATCCGTTCAGGTAACGGAGCATGGAAACATCTTTGGTAATGGCATCAACCATCTGTTTAAAATTGCCAAGGTTATTCTGCCGGAGAAGATCATGTTGTTTGTATATCCAGTTACCAAAACCTACTTCGAATGATTCATTACCGAAATGGTTGATCCAGAACAACAGCATTTTTTCCCTGATGCTCCTGTCCTGGTTGATCAAAACACCTGTCCACCATTTTTTATAAGACCCGATCCTTTGAGACTGAACGGTGCCATCGCTGTTTATATCATTTACCCAAGTGGTACCCTGGGCTATATTTGAATCCGGTGTACCGGGTTGAGTTGAGGTTACATATTCTTTTATAGGCGGAGAAGGTTGGGGAGCAGTCGGGTTTAATAATTCATCCACTGCCTGGCTGACTGTCAGGGTTTTAAAATAATCCACATCGGCTTTTTTGGCGCCGAACATGGTTCGTTTTAGTAAATGAATGATCTCATTTTCCGTCCAGGGGCCGGCATAGGGATTAATACCTGACGTAATATGTCGTGTAGAAATGGGTGGGGCTATTGCGTCCTCAACTATGTTCTTTTTTCTGCGTTTAACAGCCAGGAAGTCTCTTCTGTCCATAAGCATTTGTTTTTACCAGCATGAAAGTTTCAGGGATGGCAGGTTTCAATAAAGTGTATTGACTTTAAAGTTACAAATTCGTTTAAACTTAGACTCCGCAAATATTGCTCCCAAAACGATTTTTGATCACAGTGAAATTTCCGAAAAACTCCCTGATGCTTATAAAACTAAAGGCCGGATAAAATACCCGGCCTTATGTAATTCAATCTAAAAGGTTTATAAATTCTCAATAATACCTGCAATTCCCTGCCCCCCGCCAACACAAGCTGTAACCATTCCATATTTTTTATTCAGTCGCTTCATGTCATGCAGGTTTTGAATAGTGAGTTTGCACCCCGTGCATCCCAGTGGATGACCCAAAGCAATGGCGCCACCATTAATATTTACTTTGGAAGGATCAAGACCGGCTTCCCGGATAACGGCCAATGCCTGCGAAGCGAAAGCCTCATTCAACTCGATCAGATCAATTTGAGAAAGATTCATGCCGGACTGCTTCATCACTTTTGGAATAGCAGCCACCGGTCCGATACCCATAATGCGTGGATGCACACCGGCCACAGCGCTGTTTACCAGTCTTCCGATAGGTTTTAATCCCAGCTCATTCATCATCTTTTCTCCCATTACGATCACAAAAGCTGCACCATCTGAAGTTTGTGAAGAGTTACCTGCAGTAACAACGCCACCGGCAGCAAATGCCGGTTTTAGTTTTGACAATGCTTCAACAGATGTATCTGCCCTTGGCCCTTCATCTGTATCAACTACATTGTTTCTTTTTTGTTTTTTTCCTTTTGCATCCAGGTAGATCTCTTCTACATTGATGGGAAGAATACCGGATTTAAAGTGACCATTCTTTATAGCATTGATCGCTTTCTGATGTGAGTTAAAAGAAAATTCATCCTGCGCCTCGCGGCTGATATTATAATCTTTTGCAACCGCTTCGGCGGTAAGCCCCATACTTAAATAATAATCGGGATCTTCTTTGGCTATAGAATAAGCAGGAACTGTTTTCCAACCTGCTGTTGGTACCAGGCTCATACTTTCCGTTCCGCCTGCAACAATACAATCGGCCATACCCATTCTGATTTTAGCCGTGGCAATCGCAATTGTTTCCAAGCCTGATGCACAATACCGGTTCACCGTAACACCCGGCACATCAATACCAAGGGCCCTGGCGGAAATGATGCGACCAAACTGCAAACCCTGCTCTGCTTCGGGCACGGCATTGCCAACGATCACATCATCCACTCTTTTGGCTTCCAGTTGAGGAACAGTTGCCATTAACCCTTTGATCACTTCTACAGCCAGGTCATCAGGGCGATAAAAACGGAACCCGCCGCGTTTGGCCTTGCCCACTGCGGTTCTGTAACCTGCGATTATATAAGCTTCCTGCATGAAGTATAGTTTTATTTTGCCAAAGTTAACAACAAAAAGCGTCCGCAAAAGTTCTGTTATCTTCGCCCGTTGTATGTATAAATTCTTCCGCAATATTCTTTTTCTTTTCCCCCCCGAATGGGTGCATTATTTTTCAATGAATGGCCTGAAACTGCTGTGCAGCATTGGATTCAAAAAGCTGTTGGCCTCCTGTTATAAGGCAAAAGGGAACCGGGAATCAGAAATTTGGAATTTGAAATTCCCTAACCGGGTTGGCCTTGGTGCAGGTTTTGACAAGAATGCAAAATACCTGCGGGAACTGGAATGTCTTGGTTTTGGTTTCGTGGAAATTGGAACTGTTACTCCGCTGCCACAGGCAGGAAATGATAAGCCAAGATTATTTCGTTTGCCAAAAGACAAAGCACTCATCAACAGGATGGGATTTAATAATGATGGAGTGAAGCTGGTTGCAGAGAGGTTGAAGAAGTGGAAAAAGAGTCGTAAGTCATTAGTCGTTAGTCAGGAGTCAACAGCCACCGGCTCACGACTCACGACTCACGACTCACGACTGATCATCGGTGGTAACATTGGCAAGAACAAAACCACTCCCAACGAAGATGCATGGAAAGATTATGAGATATGCTTTAATGAACTGCATCCTTATGTTGATTATTTTGTAGTGAATGTAAGTTCACCCAATACGCCGGGATTGAGGGAACTACAGGAAAAAGAGTCACTGAGAAAAATTTTGACACATTTACAAACCCTCAATTCATCACAATCTCAGCTAAAGCCGATACTATTAAAAATTGCACCCGATCTTACACAGGAACAACTTGATGATGTGATTGATTTAGCGCTTGAAATAAAACTGGATGGTTTAGTAGCGACAAACACAACAATCGGGCGCCCCGGACTCCTGACCCCCGACTCCCGACTCATGACTATCGGCACGGGCGGCCTGAGCGGTTTGCCACTGAAACAAAGAAGCACAGAAGTGGTGAAATATATTTGTGAAAGGACCAAAGGAAAAATTCCTGTTATGGCATCCGGTGGTATTTTTACAGGAGAAGATGCAAAAGAAAAACTGTCTGCTGGTGCATCATTGCTTCAGGTATGGACAGGATTTATTTATGAAGGACCGGGAATTGTTAAAAAGATCTGCAGATATCTCTCAGAAATTAATAATTAATAATTCAAACTACATGGAACATCTTTTTACTTCGGAAAGTATTATCAGTTTTTTTATCCTTGTGATACTGGAAATAGTATTAGGTATTGATAATGTGATTTTCGTAAGCATTATCATTAACAGGCTCCAGGAAAAAGATGAACGAAAAGCAAGAACAGCATGGATGATCACCGGGATCATTGTCCGCAGTATGTTATTGCTTGGATTAGGCTGGCTGCTGCAACAAAAAGGAAAGGAAATATTCAGTATTGCCGGAAAGGGTTTTGACCTGGCCAGTCTTGTGATGCTGGGCGGCGGTATCTTTCTAATTTATAAATCGGTGATGGAAATCCATCATAAGCTGGAAGGAGAAGACCCGAATATAACACTGCAGAATAAAAAACAATTTACCCTTGGGCAGGCCATTGCACAGATCATGCTGATCGATGCCGTGTTTTCCTTTGACAGTATCATTACCGCCGGGGGTACAGCCAAGTATGTGGAGATCATGATTGCCGCTGTAGTGATTGCGATGATCATCATGTTTTTATTCAGCCCGAAAATTTCCGGCTTTATTCATAAACACCCTACATTGAAAATGCTGGCCCTTTCTTTTTTAGTCATGATCGGGTTAAGCCTGATCATTGAAGGATGGGACAGTGCGGCAGCACATCAATTGCACCTGAAAAATTATATCTACTTCGGCATGGCTTTCTCCTTTATTGTGGAAATGCTTAACCTGACGATGATGAGCAGGGCAAAGAAAAGAAAAGCACATTTAGTGGAACTGAATGTACCGCATCTTGAAAAAGAGGAAGAAAAAAAGCGGGCCGAAGAATAAGTGCCTCAGGAACAAGCATCGAAACCCGGTAGCTTAGCCACAATTCCGATCAGGCTTACTGTAAGAGAACCGGCCAGGGGATTTGCGGGATAGGCTGTTTTTCCAAAGTAGGACATTGCCGCTGTTACTGCAGCAGCTGATGTCGAACATTTCAGTAAGGAATCCAGGTTCGCCTTACTTAGATCCACTTTCGTATTTCTTAACCCGATATTCGTATTATCTATCCTGATATTGTTATTTGTTAAGCTGATGATCTTACTAGGAACTGCAGCAGCTCCCGTAATAACACCCATAACAGTCATGGCCATAGCAGGGCCAGCACTACCAAAAGAAAAAACGGTTACCACGATTGCAATAATGATGATAACTACTAAGGTAATAATACTTCCAACCAGCGACCAGGTTTTGGCACACTTCTGCACCTCCTTTGCTTTTTCTGTAATTCGATCGGGTCTTGGTGTTTCATTTCCGCTTCCAGGATTTTTTAGCACATATTTCTGCGCACCGGTCCCGGTAAGCTTCTTTACAACATCCCTGACATAAGGTTCTGCTGAGGTCTGCAGGCTGGTTAATTGTTCCCTGATATCCTTCATCATGCCATCGAATTCTTTGGCATCGGCAACAGTACTACTCCGCATTCCTTCCAGCGCCGATATACTGATCGGCTGGTAACTGAAATCCCTTGTGTTCATTTTGTTATCGGCATAGAATTTCCGGTCGGCCTCCAGCGCCAGTGATTTTATCGCATCCAGGTCTTTAAAGTTCTTGACTCTTTCCAAAACGTATTGCACGTCGAATGCAAGGTTCTTTCTTAACAAGTTGGCTTTTGCCTGGTCTTCGGGGGTAATGTTTTTTAATAATGGCTCCAACTCAGACAGATCAAAATGCAATAACTCGTCATCTGTAAAAATGGATTTGAGGGAACTCGCAAATGGCAGGAGGACCGCCAGATTGATAAAACCCCTTCTTCTCATAGCAGTGGTTTTAATGGTGAATAAATGGATGCACCTAAAAGATGCAGGAAGAACGACGAATAGGAAAGGTAAACTTTTCCTGAGAATATTTTACTGAATTTTTTATGGCTGATTTAAACAATAAGTTACAACCAGTACCGGCATCATATCAGAATATGTATCCGGCGATGAATGTCAGCAGTATCCTTATTCCAACATTATCAGGAAAGATATTTCCTTTACCGCCTGGTCCTTTCTTTTAGTAATGATAGGTCAAAGTCTGATCATCAAAGACCGGGATTGAACAACAGCCCATCAACTCCGTTTAAAAAATTATATCTACTTCCATATGGCATTCTCCTTTATTGTGGAAATGCCGAGCCTGACGATGATGAGCCGGGCAAAAAGAAAAAAGGCTCATATTGTACAGCTGAATGAGCCGGTATTAAATAAAGAAGACGGAAAAAATAAAGAGATGGATTAAATTCTTAAACCATCTCTTTTGAATACCTGGTCATATAGCAGCAATTTAATTTGCTTTTTCCAGGCGCCACACCTGTGTTTGATCATTGGTTAATGGACGATAGGTTTTGACCCCGCAGTCACTGGTATTAATTTTGTCATTATTTGCATCCAGTACTTTTCCATTAGCAAGGCTTTTAATAATATAAAGACCATTTCCTACCTTAATAAACAGCCATCGTTGGTTCAGGTTTGTAGCCGGTATATCATTGCGCCTGTAAACCTGAACAGTGGTAGATCCTTCATCCGCCAGGTCCCATGCGTCACAATCTAAAACACATTCTTTTGTTTCTTGTTGCTGCAGCCAGTTCGTTTCTGTAACAGTACCTGTCCTTATAATATAGCCGATCGTTCCAAATTTTTTCACTCTTATTTTCTGAGGCGATGATTTAAGCCTGACAGATGATTCATTTGCAGTGGAAGAGGCCTTAAGTCCAATTTCTGTGGTTGAAGGATAAGCCCGTATATAATAGTCGCCCTCATCAATCGCATTACCCGTAACATTATCAAAAATAGTTTCTGCGGTAAATCTGATTTCCTCAATAGCATTGCCAACTATTACTTTTGCTGTATCAGTAACAAGTTTGATGAATCCAGTAGTCGTCCTTAATCCGGCATTTATCGCCAGTTGGCCTTGTTTTAATGGGTTTGATGATACACCTCTGTTAACGGTTAACATATCACAAGCTTCCATAGAAGAAGTAGGAATTACCAGAGGTCTTGGTACCAGTTCTTTTTGCGCATCTGAAAGCTGGCTGAATGCAGCTCTCAAATACCATAAAGGATGATGATAACAAAAGGGGCTACCGCCTAAAAGATTGTTAACGTCGATTTTAAATTTTGAATTGGATGTTCCATTGATAATTCCTTCCAGAAAGCTATTGGCAGCTCCAGCTATTGCAGGAATAAGATTTATACCTTCAGCCGGACTTCTTTCTGCTTCACCATAAGAAATTGTATTGATATCATTATAATATACCCGGATACCGGCCCTTCTGTAGCCGAGAGAATACGGAGCAAGCATTGTGATGGGGTCAGATATAAAATCAAATCGTTGTAGTCTTCCACCCGGCAAAATATTATTTAAGTTGTTAACAAACTGCTGGTCTCCCGGATGTGGCGCCGCATAAGCATATAAGGCCTGAGGAGTTATGCCGCCTGTTGCACTCAAATAATAAGAAAATATCTGTGCCTGAGCTGAACCAAGACTATGCCCGCTTATCCATACTTTTTTTGTACTGCCTCCCCGTTCCTGAATTTTTGCAAGCAATTTACCTTTAAAATCATTATAGCCCAACGATTGCCAGAATCCGTACATTACTTTACCCTGCATGGTGCCGGTCAATGTTTGAGGCCTTAGATCAAAATCAGTTTGAATCCATTCTCCCCAATCGTACAAAAAAGGATCAGTAGTAGTGCCGACACGATCCGTTCCTCTGAATACAACATAAATTGTATTGGAAGTAGAAATAACCATTGCTTCCGGATCATATCCAACACCATTAGATTCAGTAACAAAATCATAAACAGGATCTGCAAACAAAAACCTGGTGTATTTGCTATACTCATTTTTGAATATAGTAGGGTTAGTATGCAGTGTCTTTTCATAATTTTCATCAGCAATTCCTGCTGCCATTTGCAGGTATTGAGGATAAATTAAAGTATTCAAATAACACATCAGGTAAGCATTTATATCATTACGGCCTGTTGCCGTTCTGTTAAATGATGTTGAAAACACATTTGTTCCTCTGGGTTGTGCTTGTCCTGTTAAAGGCAAGAAGCCAAACGCAATGATAACAATGACAAAAGAGTTTTTTTTTCTTTTCATAAAATGAATTTGAAAATTATTTTTTTACTGAATATTTTTCTGAATAAGTAATGCATAGCCGATATCTTACTGCGTTCCTTTTACAGTTAATGTTACTGCTTCGGAACCCAGACATACAAAATATAAAATTTTATTTTTTAATTTATTAACAACCAATCATACATATTGCCATACAGGTGGCACAGCTTATTCCAGCGCAGGCTGCAAAAATTCCAATGGCAGGACCAAGTCCAATCCCCCCGGTAGCTACAGCAATTGCTGCAGGTACTGCTGCGCAAACGGGCACTGCTGCCAGACACCATCCAGGACAGCTTTTTAGAGTACACTTTCTAAAACAGGTTTTCCAGCTATGGGCAACCTGAATTTCATTATTACTACCAGCAAACCATTCTTGTGAGTTCTCTACGGCAGTAAAAAAGTCTTTCTGCGCACTTGGGAATATTATATACGCTTTATAGATATCGTTCCCGATTTTTCTCCAAATCATTGAACAGGATTGGGTTTTATCCTTACTTATGAAATCATATGCACAAAAAACAGCATCAACTATTTTGTTCTCTTGCTGTGTTTTTCCGGTAAATCCCCAATAGGTACCTTCAATATCCATTTTAGAAAATCCTTTTTTTGTTACTTCACTAAACAAATTTTTAAACCCGGCGTCTGCGCTAAACTCCTTCCATTTAGCATCCATTTCTTTACTATTAAATACTTTCAATTGCTGAATAGAATTATTATTGCAATCCTCCTGGGCATAAAGGCTTGTTGACATAATAGTAATGCCAAGTAGTGTTAAAAATAATTTGAAGTTCTTTTTCATTTTCTTTGTTTTTAATTGTTAAAAAAATATTTACCATTATCATATCCGGCTTATCATGAGATAACATTAAGATCTACCTTACCTCATCATACAGCTGATTGTCGCTATCGGCGTAAATGTTTTGAACTTCCAGTTCTTGTCAAACACACAGCGCATACCATAATTAATGATCACACTACGGCTGATACGCCAATCCCCGCCGAAACTCAAAGTATTAGGATGCACGACATCCCATTTTACAGAAGAACCGACCACCTGGAAATTAGATGGTGCTTTGAATGCATCATTCAAGGCTTCAATCGGTGTTTTCAATCCTTTCTTTTCGTACAAAAACTCAACAAAGAAGGTGTAAATAGAACCGCCATACCGCATATTCATGCCCATTGTAAGCAGTGTATTCTGCGCTACTGCTTTCTGTGATGTTTCATCGCCGGTAGTCATATCTTTAATTAAAAACTCCAGCTCTTCTTTATACCAACTGTTGCGGAACAAACAGGATAAAAGGAATCTCTTTCCTAAACCCAGGCTCCCGTTAAGCCAACCACCATAACCAGTATTTCGGTTCAAACGCAGACTCTTTAAAGAGCCGGAACTGTCTGTTTTATAGGAATACACCCTGCCAAAAGCAATATCCAATGAAGAAGCATTCCAGTTTTCCTCCACAAATATTTTTGCCCGGCTATTGATCTCTCCCATTCTTTTTGAATTCTGAGAATTCAACTGTTCTTCTACTGATATGATCTGAGACCGTAGTCCCGGTTTTTCCAGAATATTTTTTGTTGTATCTAATTTTATCTTCAAATCTTTCAACTGCTGTTCGAGTTCTTTTTTTTCAGTTTTATATTTTTCACCTATATCCAAATACATATCTTTTGCAAGAAGCGGGTCCTTTTGTTTAAACAGGTTTACTTTAGCAGCAAAGCCAATGCGGCGATCATTATTTTCATCCTGTACGGTGCCAACAGAAAAATCCAGCGAAGCAAGATGACGCATGAAACCTGATGCTGTCTGATACCTATCAAGGTCTTTCCGGTTGTAAAACATTTCCCATACCGGTTGTGATTGAATAGCAAGATTTGGGTTTAGCTTCCAGGATTTGAAAGACCAGTCAACCTTGAAATCTTTTATATCCGATGTCCGGTTGATCTGGGAAGAAGTAACTCCCATCAGATCAAACACTGGTGATGCAGGTATAGACAACTCTTTTGGAGAAAGCCGGTTGGCATCGGTTTCATTTTGTTGGGCCAGCAATGGAAAAGCTGAGCATAAGTAAGCGAATAAAAAAAAGCAAGGCCTTATCATAATACACTTTTTATATCACCAGCATTGGTCAAATTTTTTCAGAAATAAAAAAATTGTTTTATGAAAAACTCAGGCAATGCTTTTCAACAATTTGAATTCAATTGTAAATGTAATACCGTGATTGGGGTTGTGAAATAGCTAAAAGTAGTAAGGAGGGTCAGACAATTTTATTCTTCAGTGCCAGGGAAACTGCTTCGCCGAGAGAGTGCACCCTGAGTTTTTCATAAATTTTTTTGATGTGAGCATTTACTGTAAAATAACTGATGCCTAATTTATCAGCCACCATTTTATAACTGTTACCATCTGCCAATAATGCGAGTACTTCTTTCTCCTTGAGAGTGAGGTTATAGTTTGCTGCTGCAGAAGGCTTATCCTGGTTAAAAAATTTCATCACCCTTAATGCCACCGATGGCGTCATGGATGCACCACCCTGATAAACCTCTTCAATGCTTTGTGTTATTTTTTCAGCAGTTGCATTTTTCAGTAAATATCCTTCGGCGCCGGCTTGCAGGCAGGCAAATATTTTTTCTTCATCTTCAAATACTGTTTGGATGATAATACGGATGTTCGGGAAATTAGTTTTAATCAGTTGTACACCCTTTATACCGTCAGTATGGGGCATTGCTATATCCATCAGCACTACATCGGGATGAAGTCTCTTCATTTCTTCAAGCACATTGCGGCAATCAGGGAAGCTCTCTAAACAATCCATTCCCTCCGTCATCATCAGTAAAGCTTTCAGGCTTTCGCAACGCTGCTGGTTGTCATCGTATATTACCACCTTTATCACCATTGAAAGTTAATGCTTCTAAACCTGATCAGTTATCACTAATACTAGTGAGCGGAATGGAGCATCGAATAATAGTACCGTCTCCGGGACGAGAAATAATTTCAAAAGCTCCCCGAAGTGCAGACGCCCTTTGCCTGATATTATTTAATCCATTTCCTTTCACCTTCTCCTCTAACACAAATCCTTTTCCATTATCAGAAATTGTTATAAGAAAATTATTGTTATCTGTATCAATATATACATCAACATTTGATGCTTCGCTGTATTTTGCAATATTATTCAGGGCCTCTTTAACAATGAGCAGAATATTTTTACGGGATTCCGGTTTCACTAACGCTTGCTCGGCCTTCTTATCTATTCTGTATTGACATTTAATATTTTTTTGTGAAAGTAATTCATACCCGTAATTTTTTACCCGTCCTGAAAAACTCTTTTCATCGTTAACCTGCCTATTCATTGCCCAAACAATGTCACTCATGTTTTCGATCACTCTACCTGCATTTTGATTAATTTGTTTTAATATACTCCTCGCCTTTTCTACATCTTCATTCATTGCTTTTTCTGCAACAGAACTGTAAATCTGAATGCTGCTGAGTGAGGCCCCAATATCATCGTGCAGATCCTGCGACAGGCGGTTTCTTTCCTCGGTTATTTTATGAAAAGAATCCTTTATCTTATAACTCATGGCTATTGAAAAAAATATGATTTCAAAAAAGGTTCCTAAGTAAACAAACTGCATTGGTGTAAGCCCCAACAGCTTATTTTCAGGAATCAGTAACATAGTTATCATTACCAGGGCCATAAAAAAAAGATAGGTAAATGCCCCCCATTTTATCCAGTTCAGAAACTTGTTATTCATCAACGGGAATAAAATGACGCAGGCTCCTGTGCCAATAATGACCAAAATAGCCCGTATAAAATAATTCATCGCATTGATAAGGCTTTCGAATTTTTCGGGGCCGGCTATAGCGGCAGTTAAGCAAAACAGAATGTAGATACTTGTCATACCGCTGGCAATCTTCCAGATATTATAAAGCTTTTTATATTGCTCCCTGGAACCAGGTATTGCTTTGATAATAAATGAAGCATAAAACAAAATAACAATGTAATTAAGGGAATCAGTAAGTAATAATTTCGAAGTGATATGATCTGTATGACCGGCTATCCGGGAATTCATATCCCCCAGCAAGTATAATGAGATTGCCAAAAGATATAAACAATACTTAAGAATGATCTTTTCACGATATTGGAGATATAAAAGAAAATGATAAACGAACATAATCATGGTAGCCCCCAGCAGAAAAAGACAGGGAATGGCCAAGCTGAGAGGGAAATGGGGAAACATATCACTACTTTATACAGAAAGTTACAAACAACTGGGGAGGATGCAAAAGAACTGGTTCATAAACATCCATCATTTTATTAATTGTAAAATAGCTGCTGCCACCACTCCCGCCGTTTCGGTTCTTAATCTTGTTTCTCCTAATGATACAGGTAAAAAGTGGCATTGAATGGCCAAATCAACTTCTTCTTTGATAAAATCTCCTTCGGGGCCGATACAGATAATAGTTGACTGGTTGATTGGTTGATTAGTTAATTGGGATTTAGCTCCTTCATTACAATGGGCGATGAATTTTTGCTGCTGTGTTGATTCCTCCATTACCTTTTTAAATGAAACCGGTTCATGCAAAACAGGCAACCACATCTGTTGTGATTGTAACATCGCACTGATGCATATTCCATGCATCCTCTCATACCGGAATTTCTCCTTTTCCGTTCTTTCACAGATCAAAGGAATAATTTCAGTCACTCCGATCTCCGTCGCTTTTTCCAAAAACCATTCGAAGCGGTTAGTATTTTTTAAAAGGGAAATTGCAATAGTTATTTTTTTAGATGATAACGGATAGATGACAGATGATAGTACTTCCACTTCACAATGCCGTTTATGTTCTGCAATTATTCCGCAGATAAGTAAACTTCCCTTCCCATCTGTCAGGTTTAATTGCTCTCCTGTTTTCATCCTTAATACTTGTACTATATGTTTCGATGTGTCTTCGTCCAGCACAATTTGCTTTTGAGTGCCGTCATAGTTGGTGATATAGAAAAAAGGAAGTGCCATAGTGTATTTGTAAAATAAAATAGCCCCGAAATTAAGGAGCTATCATCTATTCATTATCATCTGTTATCTAAAAAGGCGTATCATCTCCATCATCTTTCAAATCATTCATCTTACTGCCTGTTTGAATGAACACTCTTGCTCCGCCATCGCCATCGGCATCACTTACCGGTTTCCAGTTGCCGGGTAACCCGGTTCCGCCGATACCACTGCCATCATCTTCGGTAAATTTCTGGATATGCAATAAAGCTCTCAGTTTAATAGTATCCAGCATACCATTCCTGTGTTTGGCAATACGCACAATGGTTTCTCCCCGGTTGCTTTCTCCCATTTCATTGCTGGTGATATCATAATATTCGGGACGATACATGAACATGACAAGGTCAGCGTCCTGTTCAATGGCTCCTGATTCACGGAGGTCACTCAGTTGCGGCATTTTATTACCATCTTTGCCGGCGCTGCGGGTCTCTACCGCACGGCTTAATTGAGAAAGCGCAATAATAGGCACACTTAATTCTTTGGCTAAAGCTTTCAGGTTCCTGGAAATATTGCTAATCTCCTGTTCCCGGTTGCTGTTCCGGTTTTCACTGGTGCCGCTCATCAGTTGCAGGTAGTCAATAATTATTAAACCAATGTTATGCTTATTTTTTAACCGGCGGCATTTGGCCCGCAATTCAAAAATGTTCAATGCAGGTGTATCATCAATAAATAAAGGGGCCTGTGACAATCGCTGGATACCCCGGGCATATAGTTGTTTCATCTCATGCTCTTCTAATTTACCCCTGGCAATTTTCTCCAGCCATATTTCACTTTCAGCAGCGAGAATACGCTGCACCAATTGACCGGCACTCATCTCCAGTGAAAATAAAGCCACCGGCGTTGCTTTGCCCGGATGCATGACTGCATTGCGGGCAAGGTTCAGTGCAAAAGCTGTTTTACCGACTGCAGGTCTTGCCGCCAGGATAATAAGGTCAGTATTCTGCCATCCATATGTAACCCTGTCGAGTGAAGGGAATCCGCTGGGCACTCCGGTGATGTCTTCATTCTTATGACGGAGATCCTCGATCCGCTGGATGGTTTTTACCAGGACAGAGTCTATCGTATCAAAGTTTTTCCGGAGGTGATTATTGGTAATTTCAAACAATTTGCTTTCAGCATCATCCAGTAAATCGAAAACATCTGTTGAATCTTCATAGGCATCACCGATGATTTCGCCACTGATGCGTATCAACTCCCGTTGAATGAATTTCTGCAGGATGATCCTTGAGTGGGCTTCAATATTGGCCGAAGAAACTACGGCATTGGTCAACTTGGTTACATAATAAGCCCCGCCCACCATCTCCAGTTCTTCTTTGAAACGCAGTTCTTCCGCCACTGTTAAAATATCAATGGGCTGGCTTTTGTTCGAAAGACTCTGCATCGACCTGAAGATACGTTGGTGTGCCTCCACATAAAAACATTCGGGCTTCAGGATTTCCACTACAGAATCAAATGCACTTTTTTCGAGCATGATGGCGCCCAGCACGGCTTCTTCCAGGTCCTTGGCCTGGGGTGGCACTTTGCCATACACCATCGTTCCTAAATCGAGTGAAGATTTTCTTCTTGGCTTCCGGTCTTTGTTCAGGTTAGTAAGATCCATTGTTCAGTTACGGCGATAAAAGGGTTATACCATTGATTTTTTTACCAATGACCTTCGGGTAAGTATTCCACTCTTGGTTTTAAGAATTTGTCCCTACTTCAACTAAGGAATTTTTCCGGCAGTCAGTTAAGCGAAATAAAGAGCAAATACGATTGAAAAAAAATTTTTCTTTGTGCACTAATTTTTCACTCCGATTTTCGGGTTATCCACATTCCTTTTTACTTTCCCGGGGCCGTTGACAATTTACTTAAAAGTCGCCGTAAAAGCCCGAAAAAATTACCACAACAGTGGAAAAATATTTACCCAACCTGGCAATATTTAACGCCGGGTCAGCAATAAACCACCCGGAACAGAGTTATCATTTATAGTTCATTTTCCCCCAAAGCTGCTGCCCGTATAGATTTGTAATAAATAAAAACCCTTATATGAAAACAATCCCGCAAGGCAGCCGCCCTGTACTGACACAAACCGAAAACAACACCACCCTCTGGGTCGGTCACCTGAAACATGGTGTTAATGACCATGTAGCCGGTCAAACTTTTATTTGTCCTTCAGAAGGCATTTTAAATAATATCCAGGTTTATTCGGCTACAGTAACCCGCCCCGGCCAATTACTACTGACCCTACATGAATTTGATGCCGCTTCAAGAACATGGGGAACAGCCATCGGCCAATCAACCGTGCAGATGGAAAGAGAGAATATTTCCCAGTGGATCCGCTTCGAACTGGAACCCGTAGCCTTAAAACAAAACGTGGCATATGGTTTCAGGTTGCATGCGCCTGAAGCATTCATAGGTCTCGGCGAGGCGGCACACCAGTCAAAGCATCCCTTTAATTTTGGCATGTCCTGGAACGGGGGCGCCGATCATCCTGAAACAGGACGCTACTTTAATTATTTCAGTCTTGCGTTTAAGGTAGAAATGTGTGCTTAACTTTTCAACTGATGGCTATCGGGTTCACGCTTAACCCAAAAAATACTGAGGCCATAACAATATTTTTAAACCCCGGCAATTGCCGGGGTTTCTTTTATTAAAAATGCCGAGAAAGTGGTATTGGCCGGCCAGAAAATGATTCCGAAATTACAAGGGCAAATCCTTTTTGATAGCTAAACCATCAAGCTATACCTTTCTTTGATTTTACCTGCATCCTCCATTTAAAACTCAATTTATGCCAGACCTCAACTTCTCCATTGACCTGCACCGGCATCCGCAATACAAAGCTTTTGCAAGGGCTCATAAAGTAAATGGTCAGCCACCGGAAACACAAAGCCCTTCTCCATCGAACCGTTCCAGCCTATGGTATTATGACCCTCCCACACTGGCCGACAAGTTGCTCAACATTTTTTTAAGCGTGACCAAATTTTCACAAACAAATTTTACAGCATCACTTTACGGCAGGTCGCTGGTCATGGCAGTCGGGCTGGGCTCCGTTGAGCAGTCATTTTTTAAAAACAAATTGGGAACCGGCATCATTGGAGACCTGATCGATGATTTTGCCGCCGGCTTCGGCAGGCCCCGCATCAATGCCATCCAGGCTATCACAGATTACTGGGCGGATTTCATGAATGAAATGAAGTTTATGGAAGAATGTGAGAATAACCCGGTACGAATAGACAATCACTGGTATAGCTACCGGCTTTCAAAAAGTTTTGCTGAGCTGCAGCAAAATATAACAGCGAATGAAAATGTAAACGCAGGTACCGGCAGCAACAGCCCTTTTATCATTTCTGTTATCTGTGCGGTGGAAGGGCTTCATATTCTTAACTGCGGATTAGAAGACCCCTGCAATCCCGCTGAAGTAAAACAACATGCCGGCGATTTGAAAAAACTGGCGCATGCCCCCTGGTTTGTCACTTTCGGCCACCATTTCTACAACGAACTCTGCGGGCATGCCCGTAGCCTGCGGCATGAGATTGGTAAAGTAACCAACCAGGAGAATGGGATCAATTCAGGGTTTACCCCGCTGGGTGAAGAAGTGCTGGATATTTTATTAGACAATACAAACAATGACCGCATCCTGATAGATGTAAAGCACATGAGCCCCCTTGCCCGCCAACGTTTTTATGATATCCGCAAAACAAAATACAACAATGAGATTCCAATAATCATCAGTCATGGTGTATGCAACGGGCTTCCCACTTACGGAGCTACAGTTTCTGATTTTCCTGAGCTGGGCAATACGTTTATTAACCCGGTTGAGGATGTGAAAGGTGGTGATAATAAGTTTAAAGACCATAACGTAATTAATTTCTACGATGATGAAATTATTCTGATGGTACAGAGTGCGGGCATCATTGGCCTGCAACTGGATGAAAGAAGACTGGCTAATGACAACACGATCCGGAATATAAAACATTCCCTCTTCCGCAATAAGATCATGCATTACCGGAGTGAATTGGTCTGGCGGCAAATACAATACATAGCAGAGCTGCTGGATAGCAAGGGATTTTATGCCTGGGGCAATATGGCTATCGGCTCAGATTATGACGGCCTGGTGGATCCCTTGAATGCTTTCTGGACTGCCGAAGAATTTGATGACCTGGCCGGCTACCTGGAACGGCATGCTTATAACTATTTACATGAACATCCGGAGCGTCTCAAAAACACCATGAATAAAATAGGCGCTGATATGATAATCCAGAATATCTTCAGGGATAATGCATGGAATTTTCTCAGAACATGGTTTTAAATCAGCATGAGCAAACAAAAACAAAATGTAAATTATATGGATGAAGAAAATTCTGCGGACAAACAAAAACAACCCATCATTAATTGCCATACGCATATTTTCACCGGCGACCATGTACCGCCCTGGCTGGCAAAAACTTTTTTGATATGGCCATTGTATTACCTTTTTTCATTGTCCGGGATTGTGAAGCCCTTGGAGAACCCAGGGAGGTTTTTGAAAAGATCATAATCACGAAAAGTAAAAATCAGTTATACCCTCCGGGTACTTCCCGAAAAATCAATTTTCATTTCCCTCCGTAGCGGTAATGGTCCGGCACCTGATAGGTTCTCCATTCCCGCTCCAACTTTAATGTTTTGATTCTATTTTACAATTATCCCATGGTTATTTACCTTCTCACGATGAATTTCAAATTCTTTTCTTTTAAAGTAAGGGATGAACGCAGGACCAGCAAATACACCCCTTCAGGTAAATTAGTTGCATCTATCCGGGCACTTGTTCCGTTAATAGTTTGCTGCAGTAACTGGGCTCCCTGCATATTATACACCGTTACACGGTCATACTCATCTTTTTTTATGCCGGTCACTGTCAATTGTTCCGGAACAGGGTTGGGATATACCACCAATTGGTTAGTAAGTTGTATTACTTCCTTTTCAGTCCCGGCGGTTCTGGCAACAGGCGAGGTTTCTGTGCCCGGCCTGCCGGTAAAGTCACAGTTATGATCGTCAAAGCGAACTGCAAATGCTCTTAAATAAGTGCTGTTAAAAGTGTTGCTGTCCAGGTCAGTGGTGCCTCCAATAGCAATTAACCGGTTATTGTAGTCAGTAATACCGTCACTGAGCCAATGCAACCGCTGAAAATTTACACTGTCTGGTGCAGGTATGTTTCCATCTGCATATCCATTCTTCCTTATCCGGATGGCAAAGCCTTTACAAAAATAATTATTGCTTTGCCGGCACCCCACTGCATAAAAGCGATCATAACCTGATACGACCAGTTTTACCAGGTTACAACTGTCCTGTGAATAAGGTAAGGAATGATTCCAGGAAATATTACCAGTATTGGAATTGATCCTGCTGATTTTAAAAAACAGTCCCCCGGAGGCCGGGTATTGTGCCACAAGAGTAAATATATTACCATCATCGTCCACTTTCAGATCATTGAGTTGCAAACCCGGAGCGGTAAAATGAGTTTTACGGTAAACTATATTTCCGAAAAAACGGGAAACCTTATACAGGTACATAGCCTGTGCGGTATCACCGATTGATTTCCCGCCATAGAGCAATAGGTTATCCTTATCATCCAGTGCAGAAAACAAACTGAACCGTCCCGGGTCAGTTGTTATGGTAAAATGCTGGGTATGCTGCCCGTTGGCGCTTATGCGTGTCAGGTGTACATCAGGAAAAAAAGTGTAAAAATCTGCCAGCACCATTACATAGCCCGATCTATCAACATGAAGGCGGGTAAAACATGTTTGTGTGGAATCCATCCATTTCCATTTTGTAACCAGGTTTTTGTCTGTCTTCAATACAAAAGAAGCAGACCCAAAACCCGGGCCAACGGGATATTGTCCGTCACCGGCGAGATAAACATTATTTGAATTATCTGTTTCAAAAGCATTCAGGTTAATAATATTAAACCCGTTTGGAAATGTAATGGTCTTTTGCTCTTTTACAACAAGGTTGCCGTTTAACTTGTAAACGATGTATTCCGGGTTCTGGCCAAAGGGGTAATTTTTTTCCAGGACATATATTGTGTTATTCGTCCCTACTTTTACTTCCGCCTGGGCCGTTATCCCGGTCACGAAAAAAGTTTTTTCTTCAACACCGTTCATACTTGTTTTGGATATCTTCCAGGTATATTCATCATTATTTATAGTCCAGAGGTAACAGGCAATAAAAGCAGAGGAAGTAAATGCCTGTACAGAAATAGCACTGGTTCCGGCCGGGAACTGGTTGTTTCCATCCTGGTTCTGGTACCATTGTACCTGTGCTGTTAAAGATACCTGCAGCAGCAATAACTGCATCAACAGAAGTGGTTTTGGCATTTTCATAAAGTAGGATTTAGTTGTTTGTTATTCGTCGGTACTGTTAAACATACTACAACAACCATGCAGAAAACAGGTTTACAGTGTATTTCCGAAGCAGTTGTAACAGTACAATTCTGAAGGAATGCGGCTAAATCGAAATTCTACGAAGTAGAAACATAATGGAAGAAATACTACTTAAAAACCCGTTTGCTCTGAATGGAATAAATAAATCAATGCAAAGTGACAAATAAGTCTGAAAGCATTACTTATAAAAATTAATTATTCGTGGCCAAAGCTTAATTCATCAGCATCTCTCTTGCATTCTCCATGGCAGCAGCCGTAGGTTTTTCACCGCTGAGCATCTTGGCAATTGTGGTAATTCTTTCTTCGGTGCTGAGCAGGCGGATATTTGTTTTCACAGCGTCCCTGCCGGCCGGCAATGCATGTTTTACTATCTCTTTGTACACAAAAAAATGAGCATCTGCCTTGCCTGCTATCTGTGGTTGATGTGTAATGGAAATTACCTGTCGTTGGGCTGACAGGTCTTTCATGATTATTCCCACCTGCCGGGCTGCTTCGCCGGAAATGCCGGTATCAATTTCATCGAAAATAAGGGTTGGCAGATCAATTGATTCTGCCACCAATGATTTTATACATAGCATGAGTCGGCTGAGTTCGCCACCGCTGGCTACTTTACGAACAGGCAGAAACTGGCCGCTTTTACCCGCCTCGCCGGCAGGCAGGTTAGCATCAAATAAAAAATCAATCGAATCATTACCGGTTAAATTCAGTTCAGCAGGTTTTATTTCTGCTTTCAGTTTGGCATTGGGCATACCGACCTGAGCCAGAAGCTTATTTACTTTAACCTCCAATGGTTTTGTCTGCCTGTGACGGTTATCAGAAATTGTCAATGCCAGTTTTGTTGCTTCCGCAAATAGCCGGTTGCTTTCTTTTTCTTTCTGCCGGATGGCTTCATCTATATTCAGCACAGCCTGTAGTTTTTCTTCGAGTTGCTTTTGTATCTCAATCAATTCACGGGTGGAGTTTACGCCATGTTTTTTTTGCAGCTTATAACCCAGCGACAGCCGTTCATTCAGTTGCTCTATTTTTTGCGGGTCATAATTTACATGACTGCTGATGTGGTCCAGGTCACCTGCTATATCCTGCAGTTCTATTTGTGCAGATTGAAGTCTTTGTATTAATGCGGGTAAATCCGGATGATAGGATGAGTAAGCATTCAACTGGTTCAGCAATGTTTTCAAATGCTGTACTACCGGAGTTTCACTTTCTTTCAATTCAAAATACACTTTGCTTAAAGTGCTTTTAATGCCTTCTGCATTATGGAGCATTTTCAACTCTTCGTCAATATTTTCCAGTTCGTTTTCTTTGAAACCTGCTTCTTCCAATTCTTTAAACTGGAACTGGTTATAATCCGCTTCTCTGTCAAACTGTTGTTTCTTTGCTATTAATTCTTCAGTTTCTTTTTTTATTTGTTGCCATTGCCGGAATATAGCCTGGTATTCATCCAGCATCGGTGCATGACCAGCCAGCGCATCCAGTACTTCCCGCTGAAAATCATGTTTCGTCAATTCCAGTGTATCAAATTGCTGGTGCAGGTCTACCAATAAACCACTCAGTTCGGATAATTGAGAAAGAGTAACAGGGGTATCGTTAATAAAAGCTCTTGACTTTCCATTGGCACCTATTTCTCTCCTGACTACCAATTCATCAGTTGCATCAAAATCATTTTGTTCAAGGAATTCTTTCAACTCTCTTTTACCGGTCTCATCAAAAACAGCTTCCACGATGCATTTTTTTTCTTTGTTTACAAGCGCAGTTGAATCAGCCCTTGCTCCCAGTATCAATCCCAGCGCACCAACGATGATGGACTTACCGGCTCCGGTTTCCCCTGTTATTACATTCAGTTTGTCCGAAAAGTCAATTTCCAGTTCATCAATAATAGCGTAGTTCTGTATGGAAAGTTTTTGCAGCATTACCTCCTGCAAATTAATTGTAATCCGGGAATACTATTGAATAAAAAAACCTCCCGCTTCAGGCTGGAGGAATGTAAAAAGCTATTTATACTTCGAAAAGAAAATATTTTATTGCAATACTACTTTGCCGGCCAACTCTTCATCAACCAGTATCCGGCCACAGTTCTCGCAAATCATTATTTTTTTGTGCTGTTTGATCTCACTTTGCTTTTGCGGGGGGATGGCATTAAAACAACCACCACAGGCATCTCTTTCCACCGGCACAACGGCCAGGCCATTGCGGTAACTTTTTCGGATCTTTTCATAACTGGCAAGCAGCCGGCCGTCAACATGCTGTTTGGCATCAGCAGCCAGTTTATTAAAATGTTTTTCTTCTTTTTCGTTGGCGATAATGATCTTTTCCAGTTCGCCTTTCTTATTAGACAGCACCCCTTCTTTGGCAGCAATGTTTTTTTTGGCTTTATCCAGCGTTACTGCTTTTTCCGAGATCTCATCAGTGGCATCTTTAATATGCTTCTCAGCCAGTTTTACTTCCAGTTGCTGCATTTCTATTTCCTTATTGATGGCTTCAAATTCACGGTTATTCTTTACGTTGCTGCTTTGCTTCTCATATTTCTTAATGAGGGCTTCTGCTTCTTTAATGGCAGCTTTACGCTGTTCAATAAGGAAATAGAAATG